>NZ_JAMXSA010000005.1:0-95565 GCF_024124465.1 Microbacterium sp. CnD16-F | reverse complement strand
GTTTCGGCGGCCATAGCGTGAGGGAAACGCCCGGTCACATTCCGAACCCGGAAGCTAAGCCTCACAGCGCCGATGGTACTGCAGGGGGGACCCTGTGGGAGAGTAGGACACCGCCGGACTTCTTTCGTGAAATGGCCACCCAGAGTTGGGTGGCCATTTCTCGTTAACGCGTACGTGGGAGGACAGAGAAGATGACGGACGAAGAGCGCCCTGGACGGTCGGGCGGTAAGCGGAAGTTCACGCCTGCTTCCTCGCGATCGCGAGACGAGCGACCGCGGGATCGCGGGCGGTCGGAGCCCACCGATCGCGACCGTCGCCCATCCGAGCGTCGTCCGAACGCGAAGCGGGATGGGGATCGTCCGTCGTATCCGAAGCGTGACGGTGAGCGTCGTTCGAACGCGAAGCGTGATGGTGACCGGCCGTCGTACCCGAAGCGCGACGGTGAGCGTCGTCCGTATGAAAAGCGCGATGGAGATCGTCCGTCGTATCCGCGTCGTGACGGCGAGCGTCGTCCGTACGAGAAGCGTGATGGCGACCGGCCTTCGTACCCGAAGCGCGACGGGGAGCGTCGTCCGTACGAGAAGCGCGATGGTGACCGGCCCTCGTACCCTCGCCGTGACGGCGACCGGCCTTCGTACCCGAAGCGCGACGGGGAGCGTCGTCCGTACGAGAAGCGTGATGGCGATCGGCCGTCGTACCCGCGTCGAGACGGGGAGCGCCGTCCGTACGAGAAGCGTGACGGTGACCTGCCGTCGTACCCGCGCCGCGAAGGGGACCGTCCCTCGTACCCGAAGCGCGACGGCGAGCGGCCTTCGTACCCGCGTCGAGACGGGGACCGACCCTCGTACCCTCGCCGTGACGGCGACCGTCGCCCCTTCGAGGGGCGTGACGGCGACCGTCGCGCCTCGCGCCCGCCGCAGGGTTCGGACCGCCGGAACGTCCCCGCCGGACCGGTCGTCCCCGACCACGTGACGGCCCGCGACCTCAACGGTGCCGCGCGCAACGAGCTGAAGACCTTGAGCAAGGACAACGCCGAACAGGTCGCCCGGCACCTCGCGATGGCCGCGCGTCTCATGGACGAGGATCCTGCGCTCGCACACGAGCACGCCCTCGCGGCATCCCGAAGCGCCGGCCGCATCGCCGTCGTCCGCGAAACCGTCGCGATCACGGCCTACGCCGTGGGCGACTTCGCCCTCGCGCTCCGCGAGCTGCGGACGTTCCGACGGATCTCGGGTCGCGACGACCAGATCGCCCTCATGGTCGACAGCGAGCGTGGCGTCGGTCGGCCGGACCGCGCGCTCGAAGTGGGACGCGCGGTCGATCGCGCAAGCCTGCCGACCGAGGTCCGCGTCGAGCTCGCGATCGCAATGTCCGGAGCGCGCCTCGACCTCGGTGAACCCGAGCGGGCGCTGCAGGAGTTGGACATCCCCGAACTCGACCCCGACACCGCCTACCCGTGGAGCCCGGGCCTCTTCGCCGCACGCGCAGCCGTGCTCGAGGAGCTCGGTCGTGACGACGAAGCTGCCCAGTGGCAGCAGCGGGCCGACGTCGCCGCCGCGGCTCTCGGCGAGATCGACGCCGACTCCGAGACCATCGAGATCGACGAGATCGACGAGATCGAGACCGATGGGCCGGCCGAAATCGACGAGACCGAGACCGATGAGCCGGCCGGCGATGTGGCATCCGGTCAGGAGGACGGCCCGGGGGAGCGCGCCTGATGGGGCTGTTCTCGCGCTCTCGTCCGACGCCGCTCAACGGCGTCGACCTGATCCTCGCCGACCTCGACGGCGTCGTCTACGCCGGTGACGGTGCGATTCCGCACGCCGTCGAGAGTCTGACGCGGGCCCGGGCGGACCGTCCCCTCGGCTACATCACCAACAACGCGTCGCGACGCGACAGCGTCGTCGCCGGGCACCTCACCGGGCTCGGTCTCGAGACGCAGCCCCACGAGGTCGTGACGAGCCCCCAAGCGGCTGTCCGGCTGCTGCGCGACCGCGTGCCGGAGGGCGCGACTGTTCTCGTGGTCGGCGGCGACGGTCTCGTGTACGAACTCGAGAAGGCCGGGTTCACCGTCACCCGCAGCGCCGACGACCGGCCCGCGGCCGTCGTGCAGGGATTCGCCCCGGAGGTCGGCTGGGCTCAGCTCGCCGAAGCGGCCTACGCGCTCGCCCTCCCCGAGGACCAGGGCGGGATCCCGTGGATCGCGACCAACACGGACTGGACCATCCCGCAGGCCCGAGGTATCGCCCCGGGCAACGGAACCCTGGTCTCGGCCGTCCACACCGCCGTCGGTCGGCTCGCGACGGTCGCCGGCAAGCCCGAACGGCCGATCTTCGACGAGGCCGTCGCGCGATTCGGGGCGCGGCATCCGCTCTTCATCGGGGACCGGCTCGACACCGACATCGCCGGCGCGCAGGCGGCGGGGATCGACTCCGTGCTGGTCCTGACCGGCATCGATCGGCCGAAGCACGTGCTCGCCGCACCGACCGTGTCGCGACCGACGTTCATCGTGGGGGACCTCCGGGAGCTGCACGAGCCGTACCCCGAGACGATCGTCAAGGGCGACGTCACGACGGTCGGCGGCGCGTCGGTCCGCATCGACGGCCCGGACATCCACATCCTGTCCGCGGGGGATCGTCCGATCGATCTCGTCCGTGCCGGTGCCGCGGCGATCTGGAACACCGGCCGCGCGATCTACGGCTTCCGGGTGCCCGAACAGCTCTACGCCGACCCGTTCCACCGCCGCTGAGCGCGCCCGCCCGCGGCAGCCGTCGCGCCGCGTAGGGTGGGACGCATGTCGATGGATGCCGCTGACGGTCCGGTCCGCCGCGAAGACCTGCTCTCGACGCTCGAGGTCATCGAGGATCAGCCCCTCGCCGAACGGGCCGCCGCCTACGCGCTCCTGCACGACGAGTTGGCCAAGCGCCTCGAGTCGGGCCCGCGCGACACCCACGCATGACGACCCGTCTCGACGCGGCCGTCGCCGCCCGCGGACTCGCACGCTCGCGCACGCGCGCGGCGCAGCTCATCGACGCCGGACTCGTGAGCGTCGACGGTCAGCCGGTCGTGAAGTCGTCGGTGAAGGTCGGTGACGATCAGCTGATCGAGGTCGCGGCATCCGATCACTACGTCAGTCGCGCCGCGCACAAGCTGATCGCGGCGCTCGACGCGTTCGCGGTCGACCCGCGGGGCCGCGTCGCGCTCGACATGGGAGCGTCGACGGGCGGATTCACGCAGGTGCTCGTCGAGCGGGGCGCCGTCCGCGTGCTGGCCGTCGACGTCGGGCACGGACAGCTCGCCGCCGACATCGCCGCCCTTCCCGAGGTCGTCGCGGTCGAGGGGTTCAACGTCCGGCACATGACCGCCGCGTCGCTTGCCGAGGCGGCCGGCGCCGCCGACGTCCCCTCGCTCGTCACGGGCGACCTCTCGTTCATCTCCCTCACTCACGTCCTGCCGGCTGCGGCGGCGGTCTGCGCGGCGGACGCCGATCTCGTCCTGCTCGTGAAGCCCCAGTTCGAGGTCGGCCGCACGGGCGTGCGGGAAGGACTGGTGACGGATGCCGGGCGCCGAGCAGATGCCGTCGCGACCGTCCTCTGGTCGGCGTGGGACGCCGGCCTCGGCACGCACGGCGTCATCGCGTCGCCGATCGCGGGCACCCACGGCAATCGGGAGTTCCTCATCCACCTGCGTCCCGGGACGACCGACGACGCGAATCCGACACAATGGTTGGACACCGTGAACCGACTGGCGGGAGCCGCATGACCGACGCGACGCGCAACATCCTCGTGGTGGCGCACGCGCTGCGGGAGAACACCGTCGAGGGGGCGCGGCGCGTCGTCGCCGCCGTGCACGAGGCCGGTCTGCAGCCTGTCCTCCCCGGCGACGATCCGGAACTCGCGGTGGTCCTCGGCGACCTCGACACGGCGATCCTCGGCGAGGGCGGCGTCGACGTCACCGACATCGAGGTCGCGATCGTCCTGGGCGGCGACGGCACGATCCTGCGCGCGGCCGAGCTGGTGCGCGCGGCATCCGTCCCGATCCTGGGCGTCAACATGGGGCACGTCGGCTTCCTCGCCGAACTCGAGGCGGACGACATCGACGAGGCGATCGGTCGTGCGCTCGCGCGCGATTACGAGATCCACGAGCGGATGACGCTGTCGGTCGAGGTGCGCGACGCGCAGGACGCCGTCGTGTACCGGACCTGGGCGCTCAACGAGGCGACGGTGGAGAAGGCATCCCGGGAGCGGATGCTCGAGGTGATGATCGAGATCGACGGTCGTCCGCTGTCGTCGTTCGGCTGCGACGGCGTCGTCGTCGCGACTCCGACGGGCTCGACGGCGTACAACTTCTCGGCCGGCGGACCCGTCGTCTGGCCGTCGGTGCAGGCGCTGTGCCTCGTGCCGCTGTCGGCGCACGCGCTGTTCGCGCGGCCGGTCGTGCTGGGACCCGAGACCTCCGTGTCGATCGACGTCCTCGAGCGCAACCAGGGCCGCGCCGTGCTGTGGAGCGACGGCCGCCGCTCGCACGACCTGCCGCCGGGAGCGCGGGTCGTGGTGCGACGGTCCACGCGACCCGTGCGCCTCGCGCGACTGCATCCGTCGGTCTTCACCGATCGGCTCGTCCGCAAGTTCCAGCTGCCCGTCGCGGGCTGGCGGGGTGCCACGGAGGCGACGCCGTGATCGAGCAGATCCGCCTCCGCGACCTCGGGGTCATCGCGGGGGCGACCCTGCCGATCGGTCCCGGCTTCACCGCGATCACCGGTGAGACGGGCGCCGGCAAAACGATGGTCGTCACGGGTCTCGGCCTGCTGCTCGGCCAGCGGGCCGATTCCGGCGCGGTCCGCGCCGGTGCCGAGCAAGCCGCGGTCGACGGCGTGTGGATCGTGCCCGAGGACGGGCCCGTCGTCGAACGGGTGCGGGATGCCGGGGGCGACATCGAACCCCTCGGGGACGGCCGCGCCGAGCTCTACCTCGGACGCACGCTCTCGAGCGAGGGCCGCAGCCGCGCGACCGTCGGCGGCCGCACCGCTCCGGCCGGCGTGCTCGCCGACCTCGCAGACCAGCTCGTCGTCGTCCACGGTCAGTCCGATCAGCTGCGGCTCACGTCGGCCGCGGCGCAGCGCGAGGCGCTCGACCGGTTCGGCGGCGCTCCGGTCGCCGAGGCGCAGGGGCGCTACCGCGCGGTGTGGGATGCCTGGCGCACCGCCGCCGCTGACCTCGAGACCCTCACGACCGAACAGGACGCCCGCGTCCACGAGGCGGAGGAGTTGCGCGCGGCGATCGCGGACATCGAGGCGGTCGACCCCCAGCCCGGTGAGGACACGGAGCTCGCGCAGCGCGCCGAGCGCCTCGCCAACGCCGAGGAGCTGCGGCTGGCGGCGGCGACGGCGCACGCCGCGCTGTCGAACGAAGACGATCTGCCCGACGTGCAGGGGCTGCTCGCCGAGGCGCGTCGCGCGCTCGAGCGCGCGGCCGGGTCCGACGAGGCGCTGCGCGCTCACGCCGCCGTCATCGAGGAGCTCGGCTACCGCGTCGCCGACGTCGCGGGTGAGCTGAGCGGCTACCTCGCCGACCTCGACGAGGGCGGCCCCCACGAACTCGCGGCCGTCGAGGAGCGCCGGGCGGCCATGAACGGGCTCGTCCGCGTGCACGGCTCGCTCGAGGCTGCTCTCGAACTGCTCGCCTCCGGCTCTGCGCGCCTGGCCGAGCTCGACGACGACGGCGACCGCATCGACCGGCTGACGGCCGAACGGGACCGGCTGCGCGATGAGCTCGACGCGCGCGCGACGGAGCTGACCGACGCGCGGCGAGCGGCGGCATCCCGTCTGGGGGAGGCGGTCACCGACGAGCTCCGTCACCTCGCCCTGCCCGACGCCACCGTGACCGTCGCCGTCGAGCCCGGCCCCGAGGCCGCGCACGGTCGCGACGTCGTCACGATCCAGCTCGCGCCGCATCCGGGCGCGTCGCCCCGCCCCGTCGCGCGCGGCGCGTCGGGCGGCGAACTCAGCCGGGTCATGCTGGCCATCGAGGTCGTCATCGCCGCGACCGACCCCGTTCCGACGTTCGTCTTCGACGAGGTGGATGCCGGCATCGGCGGCGCTGCGGCGATCGAGGTCGGCCGGCGGCTCGCGAAGCTCGCGGAGACGAGCCAGGTGATCGCCGTCACCCACCTCGCCCAGGTCGCCGCGTTCGCCGGCAACCACCTCTCGGTCGTCAAGGCCAACGACGGGTCGGTGACCGCGTCGAGCGTGCGGCGGCTCGAGGGCGAGGAACGGGCGGCCGAGATGGCGCGGCTGCTCTCGGGCATGGCCGACTCGGAGGTCGCGCTCGACCACGCGCGCGAACTCCTCGCGCTCGGCCGCGCCCGCTGAGCGACACCCGCTCGCACTCCGGGCGGGGCACCCGACGGGGCTGATAGAGTGAAAGCCCGTGACGGACTCTTCGGGCGCGGGACGCAAAAACAACGACATCACCAAGCACATCTTCGTGACGGGTGGTGTCGTTTCGTCTCTCGGCAAGGGCCTGACCGCCGCCAGCCTCGGCAATCTGCTCACCGCTCGCGGCCTGCGCGTCGTCATGCAGAAGCTCGACCCGTACCTGAACGTCGACCCGGGGACGATGAACCCGTTCCAGCACGGTGAGGTCTTCGTCACCGACGACGGCGCCGAAACCGACCTCGACATCGGCCACTACGAGCGCTTCCTCGACATCGAGCTGAGCCAGGCGGCCAACGTCACGACCGGTCAGATCTACTCCGAGGTCATCGCCAAGGAGCGCCGCGGCGAGTACCTCGGCGACACCGTCCAGGTCATCCCGCACATCTCCGACGAGATCAAGCGCCGGATGCGGCTGCAGGCGAGCGAAGAGCCCCGCCCCGACGTCATCATCACCGAGGTCGGCGGCACCGTCGGTGACATCGAGTCGCAGCCGTTCATCGAGTCGGCGCGGCAGATCCGCCACGAGCTCGGCCGCGACAACGTCTTCTTCGTGCACGTCTCGCTCGTGCCCTTCATGGGCGCCTCGGGGGAGCAGAAGACCAAGCCCACGCAGCACTCGGTCGCGATGCTGCGCTCCATCGGCATCCAGCCCGATGCGCTAGTCCTGCGCAGCGACCGCCCGGTGACGGAGTCCAACAAGCGCAAGATCGCGCTCATGTGCGACGTCGACGAGGACGCGGTCATCAACACCGTCGACCTGCCGAGCATCTACGACATCCCCTCGACGCTGAGCGATCAGGGCCTCGACGCCTACATCGTCCGTCGCCTCGGCCTCGGCGCGAAGGCGGGCGACATCGACTGGACCCGCTGGAACAAGGTCCTGAACGCCGTCCACAACCCGAAGCACGAGGTCACCGTCGGGCTCGTCGGCAAGTACATCGATCTGCCGGACGCCTACCTCTCGGTCACCGAGGCGCTCAAGGCCGGCGGCTTCGCGCAGGAGACGAAGGTCCAGATCGTGTGGATCCCGTCCGACCTGTGCGAGACGCCCGAAGGCGCCGCGAAGGCCCTGTCGGCCGTCGACGGCATCGTGATCCCCGGCGGCTTCGGCATCCGCGGCATCGAGGGCAAGCTGGGCGCCCTGAAGTTCGCCCGCGAGCAGGGCCTGCCGACGCTCGGCATCTGCCTCGGCCTGCAGTGCATGGTGATCGAGTACGCCCGCCACGTCGCCGGCATCGAGGGCGCCTCGTCGAGCGAGTTCGACCCCGAGACCCCGCACCCGGTCATCGCAACGATGGCCGAGCAGGTCGACATCCTCGACCGCGGCGACATGGGCGGCACCATGCGCCTCGGCCTGTACGAGGCCACGCTGGCCGAAGGATCGCTCGCGGCCGAGCTGTACGGCTCGAACCGCGCCACTGAGCGTCACCGCCACCGCTACGAGGTCAACAACGCCTATCGCCGGCAGATCGCGGATGCGGGCCTGTGGTTCTCGGGCCTCAACCCCGACCTCGACCTCGTCGAGTACGTCGAGCTGCCGCGGGACGTGCACCCGTACTACATCGCGACCCAGGCGCACCCCGAGCTCCGCTCGCGTCCGACCGAGGCCAACCCGCTGTTCCGCGGCCTCATCGCCGCGGCTCTCGAGCGGCACCGCGCGAGCGAGCTGTTCGACGTCGAGAACGAGGACTGACCCGTGACGGATGCCGCCGCCTTGCAGGACGACGCCGTCGCCGTCACGGTGACCCGCAGCGACACGGTCTATGAGGGCCGCGTCTGGAACCTGCGCCGCGACGAGTTCACCTACGGCGACGGGACGATCGTGCGGGAGTATGTCGACCACACCGGCGCGGTCGCCGTGCTGGCTCTCGACGAGGAGGGCCGTGTGCTGCTGATCCGGCAGTACCGGCATCCCGTCGGCTTCCGCGACTGGGAGATCCCGGCGGGCCTCCTCGACGTGCCGGGGGAGGACCCCCTCGAAGCGGCCAAGCGCGAGCTCGCCGAGGAGGCCGATCTCACCGCTCAGCAGTGGAACGTGCTGTCCGACTTCTTCACGAGCCCCGGCGGGAGCGACGAGGCGATCCGCATCTACCTCGCCCGCGGTCTCGCGGACGCTCCCGAGGCGTTCGCCCGCACGGAGGAGGAAGCCGACATCGAGGTGCGGTGGGTGCCCCTTGACGAGGTCGTGGACGCGGTCCTCGCGCGCCGGCTGCAGAACCCGTCGCTCGTCGTCGCCGCCCTCGCCGCCGCTGCCGGCCGCGCGCGCGACTGGACGACGCTCGGTGCGCCGGATGCCCCCTGGCCCGGACGCTCGCGCCCCGTGGGCGCGGATCGACCGCAGGCCTGAGACCCCGTGAGGCTCGCGCGCGCCGTCGACGCGTTCCTCCGGCACATCACGATCGAGCGGGGGCTGTCCGCACACACGGTGGCCGCCTACCGGCGTGACCTCGCGGGTTACCTCGACTGGCTCGGGAGTCATGACGTCGTCGACACCGACGGCGTGACGACCGAGCTCGTCACGAGGTTCGCGGCCGAGCGGGCGGCATCCGATCCGCCCCCGGCCTCCACCTCGCTCGCCCGTCTGCAGTCCGCCGTCCGCAGCTTCCATCGTTTCCTCGCCCGCGAGGGGATCGCGACGGAGGATCCGACGAGCCGGCTGCGCCCCCCGAAGGCGCCGATGCGCCTGCCGAAGGCGCTGCCGGTCGACGACGTGATCCGGCTGTTGGATGCCGCCGGCCCCGCGCCCGAGGACGCCGCACCGGGCGAGCTCATCGGGCTCCGCGACCGGGCGCTGCTCGAACTCCTGTATGCGACCGGCGCACGGGTGTCGGAGATCGTCGATCTCGACGTCGACGACCTCCGGCACGGTGACGTGCTGCGGGTGCGCGGCAAGGGGTCGAAGGAACGGGTCGTGCCGGTCGGCTCCTACGCGCGGGCCTCGGTCGACGCGTACCTGACCCGGGCTCGACCCGAGCTCTCCCGACGCGGCCGGGCGACGCCGCGGGCGTTCCTGGGCGCGCGCGGCGCGCCCCTGTCGCGGCAGAGCGCGTGGCTCGTGATCCAGCAGGCGGCGGAACGCGCGAACATCACGGCCCACGTCTCACCGCACACGCTGCGCCACTCGTTCGCGACCCACCTGCTGCAGGGCGGGGCTGACGTCCGCGTCGTGCAGGAGCTGCTCGGTCACGCCTCCGTCGCGACGACGCAGATCTACACCCACGTCACGGTGGACGCGCTGCGCGACGTGTACCTCACGTCGCATCCGCGCGCCCGCTGAACCCGGGGCGGGCACTGCGGGGGAGTCGCTCCCTCGTCGGGGCCGCGGCGGTGACTAGACTCGGGTGAGCACGGCGAAGGCAGGAGATCAGTGGCGAGCAAGCGGAGCACGGCGGAGGCCACCGGCGCATCGACGGCGGCGGGTTCGGCGACCGACACCCCGATGGGGCCGACGGGACGTCCGTACCACGGCTTCCCGACCCCTCCGAAGCTCGACGGCCACGGGCCCGCGCGCATCATCTCGCTGTGCAACCAGAAGGGCGGCGTCGGCAAGACGACGACCACCATCAACCTGGCGGCCGGTCTCGCGTCGTACGGTCGCCGCGTGCTGGCGGTCGACTTCGACCCGCAGGGCGCGCTGTCGGCCGGGCTCGGCGTGCAGACGCACGAGACCGCGACGATCTACGACCTGCTGCTCGACCCGAAGCGCGACCCGAACGAGGTCATCGTCTCGACGTCCGTCGACGGCCTCGACATCCTCCCCGCCAACATCGACCTGTCGGCCGCCGAAGTGCACCTCGTCAACGAGGTCGCCCGCGAGACGATCCTCGCCCGCGTCCTGCGCAAGGTCGCGGGGGATTACGACGTCATCCTCATCGACTGCCAGCCTTCGCTCGGGCTGCTGACGGTCAACGCCCTGACCGCGAGCCACGGCGTCCTCATCCCGCTCGAGTGCGAGTTCTTCGCGCTCCGCGGCGTCGCACTGCTCATCGAGACCATCGACAAGGTGCGTGACCGGCTGAACCCCGCCATCCAGCTCGACGGCGTGCTCGCCACGATGTACGACCCTCGCACGCTGCACTCGCGCGAGGTCCTCGAGCGGGTCGTCGATGCGTTCGGCGACGACGTGCTCGAGACGGTGATCGGCCGCACAGTGAAGTTCCCCGACGCCTCGGTCGCCGGTGTGCCGATCACGAAGTTCGCTCCCGAGCACTCCGCCGCCCAGGCGTACCTGCGCCTCGCGCGGGAGCTGGTCGCCCGTGGCGCCGTCGCCTGAGGACGTCCCGGACGCCGACGCCGCGCCTTCCGAGGCGGACACGACCGAGACCGGCGGCGACCGGTTCCGCGTCTCCCTCGGCAACTTCGACGGTCCCTTCGACCTGCTGCTGACCCTGATCTCGAAGCACGAGCTCGACATCACCGAGGTCTCGCTCAGCAAAGTGACCGACGAGTTCATCTCCTACCTGAAGGGCCTCGACGACGACGCCGAGCTCGACCAGGCATCCGAGTTCCTCGTCGTCGCGGCGACGCTGCTCGACATGAAGGTTGCGGGGCTGCTGCCGCAGGGCGAACTGGTGGATGCCGAATCGGTCGCTCTCCTCGAGGCGCGCGACCTGCTGTTCGCGCGTCTGCTGCAGTACCGCGCATTCAAGGAGGTGTCGGCGTGGTTCGCGCGCTGCCTCGAGCGCGAGGGCAAACGTCACACGCGTGCCGTGCGCCTCGACGAGAAGCACCGCCGGGCGGTTCCCGAACTCGTCTGGACGCTCTCGCCCGAGGACTTCGCCGCCATCGCCATGCTCGCCTTCGCGCCGAAGGAGATCCCGCACGTCGGCCTCGACCACCTGCACGCGCCACTCGTGTCGATCCGCGAGCAGGCCGCCGTCGTGGTGACGCTTCTGCGCGACGCGGGCCAGCTCAACTTCCGCGACCTCGTCGCCGGGGTGACGCAGACCGGTGTCGTCGTCGCGCGCTTCATCGCCGTCCTCGAGCTCTACCGCCACGCCGCGCTCTCGTTCGAGCAGCTCGAGCCGCTGGGGGAGCTGACCCTGCGCTGGACCGCCGAGCGGTGGTCCGAAGAGAACCTCGCCACCCTGGGAGCCGACTATGACCGATGACACCGCCGGCGTCGACGCCGCCGAGGCCGAGGCGCCGCCCCGTTCGCAGGAGCCCGCCGACATCGCGCGGCGTCTCGAGGCGATCCTCATGATCATCGACGAGCCGCAGAGCCTCGTCTCGCTTGCGGCGGCCGTCGGTGCGCCCGTCGCCGCGGTCCGCCGAGCGATCGAGGAGCTCGTCGCCGACTACGACGGCGGACGGTCGGGGCCGCGCCGCGGCTTCGAGCTGCGCGAGGTCGGCGGGGGCTGGCGCTTCTACGTCCGCGAGGAGCACGACGACCTGGTCGCCGAGTTCGTCAACGGTCAGGCGCCGTCGCGGCTGTCGCAGGCCGCGCTCGAGACCCTCGCCGTCATCGCCTACAAGCAGCCCGTGTCGCGCAGCCAGGTCGCCTCGATCCGCGCGGTGAACGTCGACTCCGTCGTCCGGACGCTCCTCGCGCGCGGCCTCATCACCGAGGCGTTCACCGACCCCGAGACGGGCGCCATCAACTACCGCACCACCGACGCGCTGCTCGGACACCTGGGGATCAACTCCCTCGACGAGCTGCCCCCCATCTCCCCGCTGCTGGACGACGGCTCCGCGGGATTCGAAGGAGAGACCATCCGATGAACGACCAGTCCGACGAGAACCGGGTCCGGCTGCAGAAGGTGCTCGCTGGCGCGGGCGTCGCCTCGCGGCGCGTCTGCGAGCAGTACATCGTCGAGGGCCGGGTGCGGGTCAACGGCGTCGTCGTGACCGAACTGGGCTCGCGCATCGACCCCGCGCACGACCTGGTCGACGTCGACGGGACCGCGGTACAGCTCGACACGAGCAAGCGCTACGTCATCCTCAACAAGCCGACCGGTGTCGTCTCCTCCATGAAGGACGACCAGGGTCGCCCCGACCTCCGGCGCTTCACGAAGGACTGGCCCGAGCGCCTCTACAACGTGGGGCGGTTGGATGCCGAGACGAGCGGCCTGCTCGTCCTCACCAACGACGGCGAGCTCGCCCACGTCCTCGCGCACCCCTCCTTCGGCGTCACGAAGGTCTACATCGCGAAGGTCACCGGCCGCGTGCTGCCGCAGACGATCGCGCAGCTGACGAAGGGGATCGATCTGGAGGACGGCCCGATCGCCGCCGACAAGGCCCGGCTGCTCGACGCGAGCGGCGACACGAGCCTCGTCGAGCTGACCCTGCACTCGGGGCGCAACCGCATCGTCCGCCGCATGATGGCCGCGGTCGGCCACCCGGTGCAGGAGCTCGTCCGCCGCCAGTTCGGTCCGTTGCACCTGGGCACGCTCCCAGCGGGACGGGCACGCGAGTTGACTACAGTGGAGCGTGGTGCGCTGTTGACTCTCGCGCGCCAGGCGGACACCCCGCCCGGGGATCCCACTCAGGAGCAGTTGTGACCGACGCCATCGACGCGCGCGCCCGCGCGGTCCGCACGAGCGGTCTCGTCCGCATCGTCGGTGCGGGCCTGCTGGGCTCGAGTATCGGGCACGCGCTGCGAGCCCTCGGCGTCGACGTCGTCCTCGCGGACGCCTCGCCCGCCCAGCTGCGCCTCGCCGTCGATTACGGCGCCGGCCGGCTGGCGCGCGACGACGACCGTCCGGATCTCGTCGTCGTGGCGGTGCCGCCCGATGTGACGGCCGACGTCATCGAGCGCGAGCTCGGCGCCTTCCCCGACGCGGTCGTCACCGATGTCGCGAGCGTCAAGCTCGAACCGCTGCTGACGCTCCGGGAGCGCGGTGTCGACCTCTCGCGCTACATCGGCTCCCACCCGATGGCCGGACGCGAACGGGGCGGCGCGATCGCCGCTCGCGCCGACATCTTCTTCGGTCGCCCGTGGGTCATCTGCCGCGACGAGGAGACCTCCGCGCGCGACCTTGCCGTCGTGGAGGGGCTCGCCCTCGACCTCGGTGCCAGCCTCATCGAGATGACCCCCGAGGAGCACGACCGCTCGGTCGCCCTCGTCTCGCACGTGCCGCAGCTCGTGGCATCCCTCCTCGCCGGCCGGTTCGTCGGGGCCGAGGACGCCTCGCTGCGCCTGGCCGGGCAGGGAGTGCGCGACACCACCCGTATCGCGGCATCCGCCCCCGAATTGTGGGTGCAGATCCTCGGCGCGAACGCCGACCCCGTCGTCGAGGTGCTCGACGCCCTCGCCGCCGACCTGGCCGGAGTCGCCCGTGCGCTCCGCGACCCCGATGCGCCCGGCGCGCGCCGCGCGGTCGCCGACACGATCCGTCGCGGCAACGAAGGCGTCGAGCGGCTCCCCGGCAAGCACGGTCAGAACCGCCGTTTCGAGACGGTCGTCGTCATGGTCGACGACACCCCCGGCCAGTTGGGGCGCCTGTTCGGCGACCTCGGCGAACTCGACGTCAACGTCGAGGACTTCCGTCTCGAGCACTCGCCCGGCGCCCAGTTCGGCCTCGGCGAGATCAGTGTCGTCCCGTCCGCCGTGACCGTCGCCACCGACGGACTCGCGGCGCGCGGGTGGAAGATTGCGAGCCTCAATGACTGACCCGATCACGATCGCCATCGACGGACCCGCCGGCAGCGGCAAGTCCAGCGTGTCGAAGGAAGCCGCGCGGCGGCTCGGCTACGGCTACCTCGACACGGGGGCGGCCTACCGCGCGCTCGCGTGGCATGTCCTCGAGCACGGCGCCGACACGTCGGACGCCGCGGCCGTCGTGGACGCCGCCGGCGACTTCGACTACGCGATCTCGCTCGACCCGGATGATTACTGGGTGCGCGTGGGGCAGGCCTCGGTGACCGAGGCGATCCGCGAACCGCGCGTCAGCTCCGCCGTCAGCGGTGTCGCGCGGGTGCCGGTCATCCGCGAGCAGGTCAACGTCCTGTTCCGGCGGCTCGTGGCCGAGTCCGGCCGCCCCGGCGTCATCGTCGAGGGCCGCGACATCACGACGGTCGTCGCCCCGGACGCCCCGGTGCGGATCCTGCTGACCGCCGCCCCCGAGGTGCGCGCCGCGCGGCGCAGCGCCGAACTGACCACAGAGGATGCCGCGGCTGTCGCCGCCGCGCTGCACAAGCGTGACGCATCCGACTCCCAGGTCGTCGACTTCCTCACCGCCGCCCCCGGCGTGACGGTCGTCGACTCGACCGACCTGGACTTCGCACAGACCGTCGACGCCGTCCTGGCCGTCGTGCGGTCGGGAACGGAAGGCTCACGATGAGCGCCGAAGACGAATACGAAGGCGGCCCCGACCAGATCGAGGAGAAGCTCGCGGGCCTCGACGAGGAACTCGCCGAGCAGCGAGCCGCAGCCCTGCGCGCGTCGCTGGCCGACTACGACCTCGACGAGGAGGACGACGACCTGCTCGCCGGTTTCACCGCCGGCGGCGAGGTCGTCGAGATGCTGCCGGCGCTGCCGGTGGTCGCGATCGTCGGGCGGCCGAACGTCGGCAAGTCGGCGCTCGTGAACCGCATCCTCGGCCGCCGCGAGGCCGTCGTCGAGGACACGCCGGGTGTCACCCGCGACCGAGTCAGCTACAAGGCCGAGTGGATGAACCGCCGGTTCACCCTCGTCGACACCGGCGGGTGGGAGCCCGATGCGAAGGGCATCGATCGTTCCGTCGCCGCGCAGGCCGAGGTCGCGATCGAGCTGTGCGACGTCGTGATGTTCGTCGTCGACGCCATGGTGGGCGCGACCGCGACCGACGAGCAGGTCGTCCGGCTGCTCCGCAAGACCGACAAGCCGGTCTTCCTCGTGGCCAACAAGATCGACGACGCCCGCCAGGAGCCCGAGGCTGCAGCGCTCTGGAACCTCGGCCTCGGTGAGCCGCACCCCGTCTCGGCCATCCACGGCCGCGGCGTCGCGGACCTCCTCGACGAGGTCATGAAGGTGCTCCCCGAGATCTCGGCCGTTGCGAAGAACGAGCTCGGCGGACCGCGCCGGGTCGCGATCCTCGGCCGCCCGAACGTCGGCAAGTCCTCGCTGCTGAACAAAGCCGCGGGGGAGGAGCGCGTCGTCGTCAACGACCTCGCCGGCACCACCCGCGACCCCGTCGACGAGGTCGTGGAGCTCGGCGGCAAGCTGTGGCGTCTCGTCGACACCGCCGGCATCCGTCGTCGCGTGCACTTGCAGCAGGGCGCCGACTTCTACGCGTCGCTCCGCACGAGCGCGGCGCTCGAGAAGGCCGAGGTCGCCGTCGTCGTTCTCGACGTGA
Organism: Microbacterium sp. CnD16-F; assembly: GCF_024124465.1. Taxonomy (NCBI): domain Bacteria; kingdom Bacillati; phylum Actinomycetota; class Actinomycetes; order Micrococcales; family Microbacteriaceae; genus Microbacterium; species Microbacterium sp. CnD16-F. The sequence goes on along the minus strand of NZ_JAMXSA010000005.1, from coordinate 79,854 downwards.
CCGAGTCGATCAGCGTGCAGGACCTCAACATCATCGACCTGGTGCTCGAGTCCGGCCGCGCGCTCGTCCTCGCGTTCAACAAGTGGGACCGCCTGAACGACGACGACATGGACAACGCCGACCGTCGCCGCTACCTCGAGCGCGAGATCGAGCAGGACCTCGCGCACGTCACGTGGGCGCCGCGCGTCAACCTGTCGGCGCGCACCGGCCGCCACCTCGACAAGCTGGTCCCGGCCCTCGAGACCGCGCTCGAGTCGTGGGATCAGCGCATCCCGACCGGCAAGTTCAACGCGTTCCTCGCCGAACTCATCGCCGAGCACCCGCACCCGCTGCGCGGCGGCAAGCAGCCCCGCATCCTGTTCGGGACGCAGGCCTCGACCCGTCCGCCGACATTCGTGCTGTTCACGACCGGGTTCCTCGACCCGGGCTACCGCCGGTTCATCCAGCGACGCCTGCGCGAGATCTTCGGTTTCGAGGGCACCCCGATCGTCACGAACATGCGGGTGCGCGAGCGTCGCCAGCGCTGAGCGCCGTCGCTTCACGGTCGCTTGGCGTCGCTTCGCGAGGAGATGACGCGTCCCGAGGAGGCATCCGTCCGGATCGGTCCTCGGGAACCGTCATCTCCTCGTCTGCGTGCGTCGGCCGGTGACGGATGCCGCGCCGCGCGACGCGCTGCGTGAGAGGCTGGTCGGGTGACCATCCACCCTCCCGATCCCGGTGAGCCGCGTCGCCCTTTCGGGCCGCGCGATCCCGGCGACGCGTGGGTGATCGCCGACAGCGGTGAGAAGTACTGGGGCCGATTCGGAGCGGCGGGACTGCTCGCACACGACCCGGAGCGCGGCATCCTGCTGCAGCACCGGGTGTCGTGGAGCCACTTCGGCGGGACGTGGGGGATTCCCGGGGGAGCACGCCACGAGGGTGAGAGCGCGACGGATGCCGCGATCCGCGAGTCGCAGGAAGAGGCCGGCGTGCCCGGCGACGCCCTGCGCCCCCTCTTCACGAGTGTCCTCGATCATGGTGTCTGGTCGTACACGACCCTCGTCGCGACGGTCGTGCGCCCGTTCGAGCCGGTCATCGCGGACCCCGAGAGCTACGCCCTGGAGTGGGTGGCGGTCGACCGCGTGGACGACATGCCGCTGCATCCGGGGTTCGCGGGATCCTGGCCCGAGCTGCGCGCCACGCTGCCGACCCGGGTCGCGCTGATCGTCGATGCGGCGAACGTCGTCGGATCGACGCCCGACGGGTGGTGGCGCGACCGTGCCGGCGCCGCGGGGCGTCTCCTCGCCGGCCTCGAGCGCGTCGCAGACGACGGTGTGGCCGCGGCCGAGATCGGGCTCGGCGGGGACCGGTGGTTCCCGCGCGTGGTCGCCGTCCTCGAGGGGGCGGCGCGATCCGCGCCCGACGGCCACGGCGGTGTCGAGGTGGTCCGGGCGCCGGGCACCGGCGACGATCGGATCGTCGAGTGCACGGCGGAGGCCGTGTCACGCGGCGAGCGGGCGGTCGTGGTGACGAGCGATCGCGGTCTCGCGGAGCGGGTGACCGGCGTCGGCGGGACCGTGCACCCCGTCTCCTGGCTGCGCGGGCAGCTGCCGTCGTGAGACGGCTGATCGGGCTCGGCGTCGCCGTCGTCGCCGTCGTGTCGGGACTCGTCGTGCATCTGACGGCGCCGGACGGCGCGGCATCCGACATCGCGGGCGACGCCCTCTACGTGGTCGCGATCTGGGGCGGGCTGGTGCTGCTCGTCCCGCGGTGGCCGTCCTGGGCGACCGCTGGTGTCGTGCTCGTCTGGAGCGTCGCCGTCGAACTCTTGCAACTGACCGGACTGCCGCTCCGGTGGGCGGCGGAGTTCTCGCCTATCGTCCTCGTGCTCGGCACATCCTTCGACCCGAGGGACCTGGTGGTCTACGCGGTGACCGCGATCGTCCTCGGCGGAGCGGATGCCGTCGCCCGCCGCACGCTCTCCCGTCGCCGCGCGGGGTCAGCGGCCGCGTAGCCGCTCGATGTCGCGACGCTCGCGCTTGGTGGGGCGGCCGGCGCCGCGGTCGCGGACGGCGATCTGGGCGACGGGTTCGCGCTCGGGGGTGCGGTCCTCGGCGGCGACGGCGGCGAGCGGAGCGCCGACGCGCTTGGTGATCGTCTGGCGCACGACGAGGATGCGGTCGAAGCCGGCGATCCGCACGCGCAGCTCATCGCCGGGACGCACTTGCTGTGCCGCCTTCGCCTTCTCGCCGTTGACCCGGACGTGTCCGGCGCGACAGGCGGTCGTCGCCGCGGAGCGGGTCTTGTAGACGCGGACGGCCCACAGCCAGGAGTCCACACGGACGGCATCCGCCATGTCATCCCCCTCCCGGTCGCGGGATCCATCGTAGGCGGGTCAGGATGCCGCGAGCCGCCGTTCGACGCGGTCGAACATGGCCTGGTCGAAGGCGACGATGCGTGCCTCGGCGACTTGCGACGGCGTGTCCTGCAGGGTTGAGACGGCGGCGTCGACGGCGTCGTCGAGGGGCCAGCCGTAGATCCCGGCACTGATGAGCGGGAAGGCGACGGTCGTCGCCCCGAGGTCGTCGGCGACCTCGAGCGCCCGACGGTAGCAGGACGTCAGGAGGGAGCGGTCGCGTTCGCCGGCGGTGTGATTGGGGCCGACGACATGGATCACCCAGCGGGTGGATAGGTCGCCGGCGGTCGTCCACCCAGCATCCCCCGTGGCGAGGCCGTGAGGGAAACGTGCGATGCAGTCGGCGAGGATGCCGGGTCCGCCCGCACGATGGATGGCACCGTCAACGCCGCCCCCGCCGCGCATCGCCCGGTTGGCGGCGTTGACGACGGCGTCGACGTGCTGGCGCGTGATGTCGCCCCGAACGAGGGTGACGCGCGTCACGACAGGGCCTTCGCGACGATCGGACGAGCGGCGCCGGGGCGAGCGGTCTCGGTGAAGCCAGCGCCGAGGAAGGCGGAGAGCGTCCCGTGATAAAGCTCGTTGCTCGAGAACCGCTTGATCTCCGTGTCGAGCGGGTAGCCCTCGACGGCGCGGGCGCTGTGTGCTCGAGCATGCTCGACGGCGGCGTCGAGCAGTTTCGACGCGATTCCCTTCGAGCGGTGCTCTGTGCGGGCGACGAAGCAGGTGATCGCCCAGACCGATGGGTCGTCCATGGGCTCGGGGGACTGCTGGACGTTGCGCGTGCGCGCGAGTCGCGGCTGGGCAGGGCGAGGAGCGACCTTGACCCATCCGGCCGCCTCGCCGTCGACGTAGGCGATGATGGCCGAGGGGACCGCGGCGGTGAGGTCCATCCGCAGTCGTTCGCGCCGCTCCGCCTGCGAGGTGGTGTCGAAGTCCTTTGGCGCGAGCATCCACCACTGGCACCAGCAATCCGCTCCGTCGCCGCCGCCCGTGAGGGCGTGCTCAGCGTCGGCGAAGCGGTCGGCCCGCGCCGGTTCGATCGTGATCTGCGTCATCCGGGCAGAGTAGTCCCGTGCTCGGACACGCGGAACCCCGTGGCGGTTCGCGGCGGGGCTGCGGACCGGCTAGGATAGGGGAGTTGTCCGCGAGGGCATCGGACCGGGATGTGGCGCAGCTTGGTAGCGCACTTGACTGGGGGTCAAGGGGTCGCAGGTTCAAATCCTGTCATCCCGACCGGTGGGCTGTTGGTGATACTGATTGCAGAACAGCCGAAAAAGGAGATGGGCACTGGCTTCGCGCCAGTGCCCATCTCCTTTTTCGTGCCGCGATTCGCCTTGGCGTCATTCTGGAGAGCGCCTGGTGAACATGAACGCTTCGATGTATGTGGCGCGCTCGTTTTCGGGCGCGCCACATCGTTCGTTGAGCTTGGGGGTGCCGGTATCTCTTCGGCGGGTGATGCGAGCAGGCTCGGTTTCAGGTCCGCATGCGCGTCGACGCGACTTCGGAGACTGAGGAATCTGACGTGGTCACTTGAGGCGGGTGCGTTCTGCCTGGGCGAGGGATGGTGAGGTCCCCGTTTCCGGAGGTGTGAATCGCCCTGGGTTTCGTTCCGTTCTCCAAGCAAGGATGGAACCGATGAATCAGAGATACTCGCCCGAGATGCGGAGAAGGCGTTGCGGATGGTGGAGGAGAGCTCGACCGACCCTCGAGGAGATGATCCGGTTCATCGACATGCACCGGGCTCAGTTCGGGGTCGAGCTCATCTGCCGTGTCCTCAGGGACGTGGTGCGAGGGTTCCTTACCTCCCGCGGCTATCGGACCGCGAAGACCCGCCCGCCTCGGCGCGGCAGTTGAAGGACGACCTGCTCGTCCCGGAGATACGGAACTTCACCGCCCCCGCGCCGCGGCGACTGTGGGTCGCGGACATCACGTATGTCGCGACGTGGGCGGGGTTCGCGTATGCCGCGTTCGTGATCGACGTGTTCTCCCGCATGATCGTCGGCTGGAACGTCGCATTGACGTTGAAGGCCGACGTGCTGCCGTTCCAGGCGTTGATCATGGCCGCGTTCAACGCGACCGGGCCGCTCGATGAGCTCGTCCACCACGCCGACCACGGGTCGAACTACCTCTCCGTGGTCTACACGGATCGCATCGTCGAGATTGGCGCGAAACCCTCCACCGGGACCGTGGGCGATTCGCATGACAACGCCCTCGCCGAGGCGGTCAACGGGCTCTACAAGACCGAACTGGCCCGCCGCCGCGGCCCGGGGCGGACGGTCGAGCAGGTCGAACTCGCGACCCTCGAGTACGTGTGGTGGTGGAACAACTCACGCCTCTACGGTGAGCTCGGCTACCGCACCCCTGCCGAGATCGAGGCCGCGTATTACGCTGACCAGGAATCACCCCAGCCGGCCGTCGCCGGACAGGGAACCCGATAGGAACGAAGCCCAGGGCGATTCAGCCGGATGTGTCAGCTCAAACCTGCGACAAGTTTGTCGACTGCGTCTGGGCTGAGTCGCTCGTTGAGGACCATGAGTCCGGCCCCCCGGATTCCTGCACCCGAACCGCCGCGGGCTGGAACGATATTGAGATGCTGGGTAGCAAGTGGTATGGATCTCCGGTAGACGATCTCGCGTATTCCGGCGATGATCTCCTGCACATTCGCGCCCAGCTGGCCACCTACCACCACGACCGAGGGGTTAAGGAGGCTCACACACATCGCGGTGACTTCGCCAATCGCTCTCCCGGCGTTGCGCGCAGCTTCTACAGCGTCAGGGTCCCCAGTCCGGATGAGGTCGACGACTTGGTCTGGTTTGAGCGGTCGTTCCTTTGAGTCGAGGTCGTTCGCGATCGCAGGGATGCTGGCTGTCGCCTCCAAATCGGGTCCATCAGCCGAGGCACCCGGGACCTGAACGTGACCCAGATCTCCAGCTGAGCCGCGCGAGCCGCGCTGCAGTACGCCGCCGGCGATGATTCCGGCTCCAATGCCCGTGGCGACCTTGATGAAGAGTAGGTCATCGGTGTCTGGCCACAGAGAGGCTCGCTCGCCCAGGGCTAGAAGATTGACGTCGTTGTCAACGAAGACCGGCGTGTCGAGCTGCGAACGGATGAAGTTTGGGATGTCGAAGCCGTCCCAGCCGGGCATGATCGGCGGACGGATCGGGCGACCCGTTGAGTGCTCCACAGGACCGGGAACACCGACCCCGACGCCAAGAAGCCGCGTCTGGTCATAGCCAGTTTGGTCGAGCAGCTGCAAGGCAGTTTCGTTCACCCATCGAAGGGTCGCCTCCGGTCCCTCCGCGATATCTAGCCCGCGATCCTCTTGCCGGAGAATCCTGCCCGACAAATCGAGCACACCGACTGAACCGTGGGTCGCTCCGAGATCTACGCCGATGGTGACGCGCGAAGTTTGTTCAAATACGACGCGCCCGGCTGGCCGTCCTCCCGAGGCTTCCGACGTCCCCGCGTGCACCACCAGGCCAGCCGATATCAGCGCTCCGAGCCGATTGACGACACTCGTGCGGGCGAGTCCTGTCTCCTTCACCAGATCGGACCTCGTGCGTGGGCGACCATCACGTAGAAGTTGGAGCAGGTCCCCGGCGCCGGTTGTCACATCCACGTTAGTGACTTTACTAGTTAGTACTGTGGGCGTTCCAGCCTGAGTATTGACATCCAGATGTCAAAAGCGGTAGCGTCTGCTTGACGTCGCTGGCGTCTACAAGGAGGTAGAAGTGGTGAACTTTGCTTACGAGGCCAATGCCTGGGGCGGTGTGATCGGCAACCCGAACGCGGTCACCGATCTCGGCACCGGGTTCTACGTCACCCCCGGCGACGTGCATGCGACGCTTGAAACGATCGCCGCGGCCGGCTACACCGGTATCGAGCTGTTCGACGGGAACCTCCTGCCGTTTGAGGAGACGATGGAGGAGTTCACCGCTGCCGTGCGCGCGGCGGGCCTCGAGGTCACCGGCGTCTACAGCGGCGGCCACTTCATCTACCCCGACGCCCACGCCGACGAGCTGGCCCGCTTCGAGCGCTCCATCGCGCTCGCTGCGGCCGCGGGTGCCCGCCACTACGTCATCGGCGGCGGCTCGATCCGCTCGACCGGCCGTCGTGACGAGGACTTCGTCGTCGCCGGCGAGTTCCTCAGCACGGTTGCGGATCGGGCCCGCGCGGCTGGCCTCATCGCGAGCTACCACCCCCACCTCGGCAGCCTGGCCCAGGCCCCCGAACAGATCGACGCGCTGTTCGCCGCGACGACCATCGGCCTGTGCGCCGACGTCGCGCACATCGCGGGCGGAGGCGGCGACGCGGCGGCCGTGATCACAAAGTACGCCGACCGCCTCGACTACCTGCACCTCAAGGACATCGACCTGGCCACCAACGCCTTCCTGCCGCTCGGTGAGGGCGACCTCGACCTCGCCGCCGTGATCGACGCCACCCTGGCGGCCGGCTACGACGACTGGGTCACCGTCGAGCTCGACGGCTATCCGGGCGACCAGGCCGCCGCGGCGGCTCGCAGCCTCGACTATCTGAAGGCCAGCAAGCTCGGCGCCTGAGCGCCGCACTTGTCGCGGACGGCTCACCCGGCCCGACCACGCGAACGAGCACGACCCGAACCACCTGAACACCCACAGCAAAGGAGCACACGGATGAAGATCAGAAACGCGCTTGTCGCCGTCACGGCGGCCGCCGCGATATTCGCCCTGGCGGGCTGCACGCCCGCCGGCGGCGGCACCACCACCGAGGTCGACAGCGACGTCGCGGCCGAGATCGACGCGGCCCTCGCCGAGATCACCGGTACCGTCCTCAGCACCGGCCCGAACGGCGAGGAGCCCTCCTCGGTCGACACCACCGTCGTCACCGACGAGCAGGCCGCCGAGATCGCGGGCATGGGCCTGAAGGCCGCCATCGTCATGCACTACGGCGGCAACGACTGGGCCAACGCTCAGATTGACGGCCTCAACTCGGAGTTCGACCGCCTCGGCATCGAGGTCATAGCCACTACCGACGCCGACTTCGACCCGGCCACCCAGGTCTCGCAGATCGAGACCGTCCTCACCCAGAACCCCGACATCATCGTCTCGATCCCCACCGACCCGGTGGCCACCGCCAGCGCGTACCGCAAGGCCGCCGAGCAGGGCGTGAAGCTGGTCTTCATGGACAACGTGCCCGACGGCTTCGTCGCCGGTGAGGATTACGTGTCGATGGTCTCGGCCGACAACTACGGCAACGGCGTCACCAGCGCCTACCTGCTCGCCCGCTCGCTGGGCGGCCAGGGCAAGATCGGCGTCATCTTCCACGAGGCCGACTTTTTCGTGACGAAGCAGCGCTACGAGGGCTTCAAGAACACCATCACCGAGAAGTTCCCGGACATCGAGATCGTGCAGGAGCAGGGCATCGCCGGCCCCGACTTCGCCGGTGACGCGCAGGGCGTTGCGAACGCCATGCTCACCAAGAACGCCGACCTTGACGGCATCTGGGCTGTCTGGGACGTCCCGGCCGAGGGTGTGATGGCGGCGGCGCGCGAAACCGGCCGCACCGACATCAAGATCGCCACCGAAGACCTCGGTACCAATGTCGCGATCGCGCTGGCGAAGAACCAGATGATCGTCGGCCTCGGCGCCCAGCTGCCGTTCGACCAGGGCGTGGCCGAGGCCGACCTGGCCGCGCTGAGCATCCTGGGCCAGGAGGTCCCGGCCTACGTCGCGCTGAGCTCGCTCCCCGTCGACCACGCCAACGTTCTCGAGGCCTGGGAGACGGTCTACGGATCCGAGGCCCCCGCCGCGGTCCGCGACGCCTACGTCGACTGACGGATCTACACCACTCGCACCACCCCATCCGCTCGGTGGGGGCGACCCGGTCGCCCCCACCGAGCACCCCTCACATCGTTCCTCCCTCCCTCCGAAAGGCAGCCATGCAGGACATCAACATCGCCATGATCGGTGGCGGCTTCATGGGCAAGGCCCACTCGCTCGCCTACGCCACCATGCCCATGTTCTTCTCGCCCGCACCGGCCCGCCCGGTCAAGAAGGTCGTCGTCGACGTCACCGACGAACTCGCCCGCGCCGCCAGTGAGCGCTACGCCTGGGAGGGCTACTCGAGCGACTGGCGCGCTGTGATCGCCGATCCGTCGATCGACGTCATCGACATCGCCACCCCAAACAACTCGCATGCCGAGATCGCCATCGCGGCGGCTGAGGCCGGTAAGCACATCATCTGCGAGAAGCCGCTCGCCCCCACTGCCGAAGAGGCGGGCCGCATGCTCGCCGCCGCCGAAAAGGCTGGCGTGGTCACCGCGGTCGCCTTCAACTACCGCCGCACCCCGGCCGTGGCGCTGGCGAAGAAGTACATCGACGAGGGCGCCATCGGCGAGATCCTCAACTTCCGCGGCACCTACTTGCAGGACTGGAGTGCCGACCCCAACTCCCCACTCAGCTGGCGCTTCCAGAAGAAGATCGCCGGATCGGGCGCCGTGGGCGACATCGGCTCGCACGTGGTTGACCTGGCCCGCTACCTCGTGGGCGAGATTTCGGCCGTGACCTCGGTGGTGTCGAACTTCATCCCCACCCGCCCGCTGCAGTCCGGCGGCTTCGACAACCTCGGCGCCTCGGGCACCTCCGACGACGGCCCGCGCGGCGAGGTCGACGTCGATGACGAGGCCATGTCGCTGGTGAGGTTCGCCAACGGCGCCGTCGGCTCGATCGAGGCCACCCGCAACGCGTGGGGCCGCAACAACTACATCACCTTCGAGATCCACGGCACCGAGGGCTCGATCTTCTTCAACTACGAGAACCGCGACGAGCTGCAGGTGGCGTTCAAGAAGGATGCCGGCGACCGCCGCGGCTTCCGCACCGTCTACACGGGCCCGAACACGCCCTACGGCGAGTCCCTCTGGCCCATCCCCGCGCTCGGCATCGGGTACGGCGAGACCAAGATCATCGAGGCTCACGACTTCATCAAGGCAGTGGTCGAGGGTGGCTCCGTCTCGCCCAACTTCACCGACGGCTACCAGGCCGCCCTCGTCGATGAGGCCATCCTTGAGTCGGGTCGCACCGGCCAGTGGGTGTCGGTTCCGGATGCCGCGGCCGCGGGCTCGGCCGATGTCTGACATCTCCGGCGGATCCGCCGCAGCCGCCCCCGCGGTGCGCATGCAGCAGATCGTGAAAAGATTCGGCCCGGTCGAGGTGCTGAAGTCGGTCGACATGGACATCGTGGCCGGTGAGGTGCACGCCCTCGCCGGTGAGAACGGCGCCGGCAAGTCGACCCTGATGAAGGTGTTGCAGGGCGTGCACCCCATCACCTCGGGCACCATCGAGGTGAAGGGCGAGCGGGTCGAGATCCGCAACACCACCGACGCCGAGCGTGCCGGGATCGGCATGGTGTTCCAGGAGTTCAGCCTCATCCCGTCGATGACGGTGGCGCAGAACATCTTCCTCGGCCGCGAGCTGCGCGGCACCGCCGGTCTCGTCGACGACCGCGCCGCCGAGCGCGCCGCCCGCGAGCTGTTCGACGGCCTCGGCGTAACGATCGACCCGAAGGCCCGCGTCGAAGACCTCGGCACCGCCTACTGGCAGCTGGTCGAGATCGCCAAGGCACTCGCCAAGAATGCCAGCGTGCTGGTGATGGACGAGCCCACCGCGAGCCTGGCTAAGCACGAGGTCGAGAACCTGTTCACGCTGATCGACACCCTCAAGGCGCGCGGCATCGCGATCGTCTACATCTCGCACCGCATGGACGAGATCCGCCGCGTCGCCGACCGCATCACCGTGCTGCGCGACGGCCGCGTCGTGCTCTCCTCGGCTGTGGCCGAGCTGAGCGCCGCCGAGATCATCGAGGCCATCATCGGCCGTCGCCTCGCCAGCGACCTGGTCTACCGCGACCGCGCCCTCGCGCCGGATGCTCCCGTGCTGCTCGAGGCCGCTGGCATCGCAAGCGACTCGGTGCTCGACGACGTGAGCCTCACCGTGCGCGCCGGCGAGATCGTCGGCCTCGCGGGCCTCATGGGCTCGGGTCGCACCGAGTTCGCCCGCGTGGTGGCCGGCATGGACAAGCCGACCCGCGGCACCCTCCGCGTCGACGGCCAGGCCGTTCGGTTTGGCAGCCCGATCGCGGCGCAGGAGGCGGGCGTTGCCCTCATCCCCGAGGACCGGCGCGAGCAGGGCCTCGTGCTCCAGCACTCCGTCTCCGACAACCTCACCCTGCCGGTGCTCGGCCGAGTGAAGTCGGGCGCGTTCCTCTCCGTGGCGAAGCTGCGGGCGCTCACCGACCAGCTCGTGACGCGGTTCGCCGTGAAGGTGGCCGATCCGTACGCCCCGGTCAGCCTGCTCTCGGGCGGCAACCAGCAGAAGGTCGTCGTGGCGAAGTGGATCAACACCGAACCGCGCATCCTCGTCATGGACGAGCCCACCGCCGGTGTTGACATCGGCACCAAGACCGAGATCCTCGACATCGTGCGCGAGTTCGCTTCGCAGGGCAACGCCGTCGTTTTCATCTCGTCCGAACTTCCCGAGCTGCTCGCCGTCGCCGACCGCATCGTCGTCATCCACGAGGGCCGCTCGGCCCGCGAACTCGCCCGCACCGACGTCGAGAGCGAAGAACAGCTCCAACTCATCATCCAAGGAGAGGCAGCATGAGCAGCCCCACGACGGCCACCCGGCCCTCCCTCGCCGCGCGCGTCGCGGCCCGCCTTGACTGGCGCAGCAACATCATCTACATCGCCTTCGTGGTGGTGTTTATCCTGTTCGCCATCTTCCTCGGCAGCGACGGCTTCCTCTCGCCGAACAACATGCTCAACATCGTGCGGCAGACCGCCACGATCTCGATCATGGCCATCGCGATGACCTTCGTGATCGCGACCGCCGAGATTGACCTCTCGGTGGGCTCGATCGCGGGCCTCGCCTCGGTGGTCACGGCGATGACCACGACGCAGTTCGGCCTCATCCCCGGCATCATCGCCGGTCTTGCGGCCGGCGCCGTGATTGGCGCGATCAACGGCGGCCTGGTGGCGCTGCTCAAGATCCCGTCGTTCCTCGTCACGCTCGGCATGCTCGGCCTCGCCGCCGGCCTCGCGCAGTGGATCACCTCCTCGGCTCCGCAGCCGATCACCGACCGCCTCTACGTGATGATCTTCGGCGGCGGTGACTTCGGTCCCGTGCCGGGCTTGCTGGTCTGGACCGTGCTTGCCGTGGCCGTGGGCTGGGTCGTGATGAACCGCACCGGGTACGGCCGTAAGGTGCTCGCCACCGGTGGCAACCCGACCGCAGCGGCCTACACCGGCATCCGCACCGCCCGCATCAAGTTCACCGTGCTGCTCATCTCGGGCATGGCAGCGGCGTTGGCCGGCATGCTCTACGCCGGGCGACTTGAGTCGGGCCGCTTCCAGTGGGGCCAGGGCGACGAGCTCACCGTCATCGCGGCGGTCATCCTCGGCGGCACCAGCCTGTTCGGTGGCCGCGGCGCCATCATCGGCACCCTGTTCGGGTCACTGTTTATGGGCCTGATCAACAACGGCCTCATCCTCGCCGGGCTCGACGTGGCCCAGCAGCAGGTGGTGCGCGGCGGCATCATCATCGCGGCGGTGGCCCTGTCGAGGAAGAAGTGATGACCGGCGCCCGCCGGCCGCTGCGCAGCGGCATCATCGGCACCGGCTTCATGGGTCGTGTGCACACGGCCGCGGTGCGCGCGACCGGCGGCGAGGTGCTCGCCTACGCGGGTCGCGACGCGGAGCGCACCCGGGCCGCGGCCGGGGAGGCGGGCGTGCCGCTCGCGCTCAGCGCCGAGGAGCTGATCGCCCACCCCGACGTCGACATCGTGCACATCTGCACCCCGAACGCGCAGCACGTCTCGCTCGCCGAGGCCGCCATCGCGGCCGGCAAGCACGTGGTGTGCGAGAAGCCGCTCGCGCTCGGTGCCGGCGAGGCCGCGCGCCTCGAAGCCGCCGCCCGCGCCGCCGGCGTGGTGCACGCCGTGCCTTTCGTCTACCGCTTCTACCCGACCGCGCGCGAGGCCCGCGCTCGCATCGCCACCTCGGGCGAGCGGATTTGGCTCGCCCACGGCCACTACCTGCAGGACTGGATGGCCGAGCGGTCGAGCTACAACTGGCGGGTCGATGACGGCGCCTCGCGCGCCTTCGCCGACATCGGCGTGCACTGGTGCGACCTGTTCGAGTTCACCACCGGCCACCGCATCGAGCGGCTGCTCGCCCAGCGCTCGCGGCTGCACGACACTCGACTGTCAGAGGGCGGTGAGGTACCGGTCTCGACCGAGGACGGGGTGACCATGATGTTCCAAACCGACCGGGGTGCCACCGGATCCGTCGTGATTTCGCAGGCCAGCCCCGGGCGTAAGAACCGGCTCTGGCTCTCGCTCGACGGCGAGCAGCGTTCGTACGCCTTCGACCAGGAGAGCCCGAACGAACTCTGGGTCGGCTCGACCGAGGGTGTCTCCCTGCTGCCCAAGGGCCTCGAGACCTTCGGCGACGCCGCCGCCCGCTCGTACGTGAGCGTGCCGTCGGGTCATCCGCAGGGCTACCAGGACTGCTTCACCCTGTTCGTGCGCGACGTGCACGCGGCCATTTCCGGGGAGGCTGTCGACGGGCTGCCGACCTTCACTGACGGCGTGCGGGCGGCGCAGCTGACGGATGCCGTGGTCGCCTCCTCGACGAGCGGCCAGTGGGTCGACGTCGCCGCGGTGCGGCCGGTCGAGACGAGCGCGGCGTGAGCGGGGCGGGCGGCGCGGCCGGTGCCGGATCGTCGTCGCACCCGGTCACTCTGTTCACGGGTCAGTGGGCGGATCTGCCGTTCGAGGAGGTCGCCAGTCTCGCCGCCTCCTGGGGCTACGACGGACTGGAGATCGCGGCCTCCGGTGACCATCTCGACCTTCAGCGGGCTGATAACGATCCGGCCTACCTGGCGTCGCGGTTGGAGATCCTGGATCGTCACGGCTTGAAGGTCTACGCGATCTCGAACCACCTCGCCGGTCAGGCGGTGTGCGATGCGCCGATCGACTTCCGCCACCAGGCGATCCTGCGCCCCTACGTGTGGGGCGACGGAGACGCCGAGGGCGTGCGTCAGCGCGCGGCCGAGGACATGAAGCGGTCGGCGCGCGTCGCCCGCAAGCTGGGTGTCGACACTGTCGTCGGGTTCACCGGGTCGTCGGTGTGGCCGTACGTGGCGATGTTCCCGCCGGTGCCGGCCTCGGTGATCGAGGCTGGGTACGAGGATTTCGCGGCGCGCTGGAACCCGATCCTCGACGTGTTCGACGCCGAGGGAGTGCGATTCGCGCACGAGGTGCACCCGGGCGAGGTCGCCTACGACTACTGGACCTCGGTGCGCACCCTCGAGGCCATCGGCCACCGCGAGGCGTTCGGATTCAACTGGGACCCGTCGCACATGATGTGGCAGAACATCGACCCGGTCGGCTTCATCTGGGATTTCAAAGACCGCATCTACCACGTCGACTGCAAGGACACCCGCCTGCGCCCCACGAACGGCCGCGCCGGTGTGATGGGATCACATCTGCCCTGGGGCGATCCGCGCCGCGGCTGGGACTTCGTCTCGACTGGACACGGTGACGTGCCGTGGGAGGACTCGTTCCGCGCCCTCGAGACCATCGGCTACACCGGCCCGATCTCGATCGAATGGGAGGACGCCGGCATGGACCGCCTGCACGGCGCCGCCGAGGCCGTGGGCTTCGTGCGATCGCTGCTCTGGCCCACGCCCGCAGCCTCCTTCGACGCCGCCTTCTCGAACCAATGACCATTTCCCGTTCCACGCCGGTGCCCGGTGCCATCGACGCCTCTAGCGCTGCGACGCTGATCCCTCACATCGATGGCGCCACCGTGGTCTGGGTAACACTCCGTGTGCGCCCGGCCGAGGAAGCTCGCTTCCTCGCCGCCGCCGCGACCCTCGCCGAGCGATCACTCGCCACCGAGCCTGGCTGTCTGCAGTACGATATCGTTGCCCTCGATCCCGCCGTCTTCCTCTACGGCATCTACGAGGTCTACGCCGACGGGACTGCCCTTGCCGCGCACCGTGATGCACCTCACTACGAGGAATGGGAAGCGGTGGCGCTGAGCTTCTTCGAAGAAGGCGGCGTTTCCGTCCGTATGGGCACTCGGATGGTATCGGCTTCGGCCTGACCGGTCACGTGGCCGTGGTGCGAGGATGAGGTTGAGCATATCGTGGCAAAGGCGACGAGGGTGTCCAGTCGCCATATCCGGCTGCGTAGAGGGTCCACCGAGCAATCAGATCAAGCTGGAAGCTGAGCCGGCAGGTCGCCATGACTGACGAGGGCATGGTCCAGCTCTCACGAGTCTGAACTCGGTCACATCGATCGAACCCGATGGACTCAGCCTGGGCCCGGAATTCCGACACTCTGAATCGCCCTCGGTTTCGTTCCTATCGGGTTCCCTGTCCGGCGACGGCCGGCTGGAAGGATGTCCTCATGCCCGAGCCGTTTCCCAAGGAGTTCCGGGGCGACGTCGTTGCGATCGCGCTCGAGCGGGAGTCGTCGTTCGCGCAGATCGCGAAGGACTTCGGGATCTCTGAGTCGTGCGTGCAGCGGTGGGTGAAGATCGCCGAGATCGACGGGGGCCGCCGCGCTGGAGTCAGCTCGAGTGAGGTCGTGGAGAATCGTGAGCTGCGTAAGCGGGTGAGGCTGCTGGAGCAGGGGGTGGAGATCCTTCGGCGGGCGGCGGCGTATCTGTCGCAGGCGAACCTGTCCGGCCCAAAGGGCTCTACCCGCTCGTGAGTCCGCGAGCACGGCGATCATCGCCATGGCGCTTCGATAGGTAGATCTCCCCATGGGGCTGACAGTAGCGATGAGGCGGTGTTATCCGCACCTAGGGCATGTCTGACAATTGCCGGGTCCAGGCGATGACGGCGTTGAGGATGACAGCGGCCCGGTAGGTGATCGCGAGTTTGTCGTAGCGGGTGGCGAGTCCTCGCCATTGCTTGATGTGGCAGTAGCGGCGCTCGATGACGTTGCGGCCCTTGTAGTCGGCGGCGTCGAGGCCGACGGGGCGTCCGCCGCGTGAGCCGCGGCGCTTGCGGTGGCCTTGCTGGTCGGACGGCTCGGGGATCACGGCCTTGATCCCGCGGGCGCGTAGATGCCCGCGGATCGCGCGGGATGAGTACGCCTTGTCACCCCGGACCGCGTCCGGACGAGTGCGGGGCCGGCCGGACGGGACGGGCGACACGCAGGTGTCCCATCAGCGGCAGGAACATCGGCGAGTCCCCGGCCTGGCCTGCTGTCAGCAGCGCGACCAGCGGGAGCCCGTTGCCGTCGACGAGCTGGTGGATCTTCGTCGACAGGCCGCCTCGGGAGCGGCCGACCGCGTGATCAGGCGGCTCGCGCGTCGTTCCATCCGACTTGCCGGGATGCATCGGCGATCGGCAGGTCGGTTTCCTCGATCAGTCGCGTGAACTCCGTCAGGCGGGTCTCGATGAGGAACCGCATGGGGGCGACACCGACCTGCTGGGTGAAAACGCGTGTGAGATGGGCGCGGGAGACGGCCACCTCCGCGGCGAGCCTGCCGACCGTCCACGGCTCGGTCATGCGCGAGCGCAGCAGGACGACCGAGCGGCGCACGGGACGGGGCGAGCGATTGGCGGCTGCGCGAGCCGGCCGCGCACCGGGAGGACGAACCTCTCGGGCACGGCGCCGTCGTCGGCGAGCAGCGTCGGTAGGGCAATCTCGACGGCGCGGGAGAACAGAGAGATCAGTCGGGTGGTCGCGACCTCCGGTGGCGCGGTCTCGTTCACGAGGCTGATCTGGCGCCACAGCGGTTCGATGCGGTGCAGGATGTCCACGCCAGGCTGCAGCACGAGTGCCGAGCCGTCCCAGGCGTCAGGATGCACGCCCGGACGGACGCGCGTGGTGTCGGCGAGCACCCATCGCATGTGGGAGCGGAGGAAGGACTCGTCGAAGTAGAGCGTCCATAGCCGCACAGTCGGGTCTAAGCGCACTGAGCACCACATGCCGGCCCCGAGAGCCATCGCGTAGCCCGGTGTCAACTCGTGAATGCCTGTGGCTGTCTCAATGTGTGCGGCGCCCTCGAGGACGTGGACGATCTCGGCGTGCCCAAACACGGCGCGGTGGATGCGTTCGGCGCGCACGGTCTCCACCGCCGACGACGGCGGACCGGCCGGCCGGCCAATAACGTAGCCGCGGCCGGTATCGTCACGATCCCGCAGGGGTGGGACCGCATCCCGTCCGATCAATGGCGCCGTCACGCGTTCATCGACACGACCAGTTCCGTGGCCTCCGGAAGGTTGCGCCGTGGTCACGCCCGATAGCCGATGACAGTGGTCATGCCGGTTTCGGCGTGGTAGATGTTGTGGCAGTGGGCGACCCAGAGACCTGGGTTGTCAGCGTCGAAGTCGACGGTGAGGGTCTGCTTGGGCAGGATGATCGACGTGTCTTTCCGCGGGCCGCCACCTTCATGCTGGTAGGTGTGACCATGTAGATGGAATGGGTGCCACATCTCGGTGTCATTAGTGATCGTGAACCGGACTCGTTCGCCTTCGCGGATCTCGTGCGCGCCGTCGAGGGGCTGATTCATATCGAACCGTCGCCCGTCGATGCCCCAGTCGTATTCGGCCATACCTCCGGTGAGAGTGATCGCCACGGTCCGATCAGGCTGCCGTGAGGACAGCGCAACGCTGCTATTTGACGTCAGCAGCTGCGCGGTCCCGATCCGGCTGCTAGTGAGCTCCGGGATGCTCACATCGGCCGTCGGTGCTGCCGCGGCGCTGCCGGTGCGGATGACGGCGAAACCGCGATCGCGTTTGCCCTCGGCCTGAGCGATGAGGGGGAACGCGCCGTCATCCAGGGTAATGATCGCGTCGTAGCGTTCGCCCATGCCGATGAGGATGCTGTCGACTTCGACCGGTTCCACGGGGAATCCGTCGGTATGGGTGATGGTGAGCGTGTGACCGCCGATGGCGAGGCGGAGCGCGGTGTCGCTGCCGACGTTGATGATCCGCAGCCGCACCTTCTCGCCGGCCCGCCCGGTGAACTGGGTCGGGTCGGCGGGGGGCTTCCCGTTGACGAGGTAGAGGGGATAGTAGACGTCGCCGGCGTCGCCGCCGAGCAGGTCGGAGGTGGCGCCCATGAGGGTGTTGCCCATCCGCATGAACATGTCGCCCATCCCGCCCATGTCGCCCATCCCGGCGGACAGCTCGTCAAGGACGTCGTCGGGGGTGGCGGTGACGCCGTCGAGCCAGTCGTCGAGGATGATGACCCACTCGTCCTCGTACCCGCCGGGCTCGGCGGGGTCCTCGACGATCAGCGCCCCGTACAGGCCACGGTCCAGCTGCACCCCGACGTGGGGGTGGAACCAGTAGGTGCCGGGATCGGGCGCGATGAACTCGTAGTCGAAACTGGCCCCGGCCTTGATGGGCTGCTGGGTGACCGGCGGGACGCCGTCCATGTCGTTGCGCAGCGCGAGCCCGTGCCAGTGCACGGAGGTGTCCGCCTCGAGCTGGTTCCGGACGGTGGCCTTCAGAGTGTCTCCGGCGCCGAGACGGATCACGGGCGCCGGAACAGACCCGAACGCCCAGGTCGGCGCGGTCGCCCCGGCTAGGTCCAGCACGGTCGGGGCGGCGGTGAGGGTCGCGGTGGTGACCTTCCCGGTGCCGCCGCGGCGCCGCTCGGCGCCTTGGACCTGGGCGCCGTCGGGCTGCACCCAGTTCGCCGCCGGCGCGCAGGATGCCAGCGCGACCGTCGCGACGGCGCCAATGCTGACGCCGAGGAACCCTCGCCGAGTTAGGAGGAAGCGGGGGCGTGGGGCGGGCGACGGGTTCATCGTTGTTTCCTTTCCGGCCGGGAGCGCGGGCCGTGGTTTTCGTCAGGGAGGCCGTCCGGGTCGGACGTCGCATGATCGGCGGAGGCTGGTGGGGCACGATTGCCGGTTGCCGTGACGGCCGAGGGCTCTGAGCGCCTGGATCCGATGGCGAGCAACGCCATTGCGTTCAGCACGATCACGGTCCCGATCCAGCCCCACAGGCCCGGGTCCTCGCGCAGGATCAGCAGCGACAGCAGGATCCCGAAGACCGGCACGAGCAGCGTCCACGCGGCGAGGAGGTCGAGCCGGGCACGTCCGATCTCGGTGAACCAGGCGACCGTGGTGGCGGCGGTGCCGACCAGTGATAGGAACAGCAGGTTGAGGATGAACCGGATGTTCCAGTCGATCGTGGGCGGCCCTTCTGTGACGGCTGCGGTGCCGGCGAGGATCGCACCTCCGATGAGCAGCTGAGCTGCCGCCACGACTCGGACGTCTGCGTGCACGATCCGGCCGATAAGGGTGCCGGCGGTGATCGCGGCGGCGGAGG
Organism: Microbacterium sp. CnD16-F; assembly: GCF_024124465.1. Lineage (NCBI taxonomy): Bacteria > Bacillati > Actinomycetota > Actinomycetes > Micrococcales > Microbacteriaceae > Microbacterium > Microbacterium sp. CnD16-F. The sequence continues at coordinate 61,119 of NZ_JAMXSA010000005.1, read as the reverse complement.
TCAGTGAGAGCCACGCTCCGGTGCCGAGCCCGGAGGGAAGGACGATGATGAGTAGGCCGGTGAAGCCCAGGCCGATCGCGGCGATCGCGGCGGGGGTGGGACGCTCGCGGTAGAGCCACCACGCGGGCAGCAGGATCAGGATTGGCTGCGCGTTGGCGAGCACCGAGGCGATCCCGGTCGACAGTCCGGTCGCGGCGACGAACATCGTCGCGAATGCCAGGGCGATGTTCACCAGTCCGAGGCAGCCGATCAGTGCCCATGTCTTCGGGTCGCGGGGAAGAGGTGCCCGCTGGATGCCGGCGACGGTTGCGAGCGCGACCCCGGCGATGAGGGCTCTCAGTGCCGCGAGCCACAGCGGCGGGGCGTCTTGCAGGCCGACGGTGATCGCGACGAAGCACGACCCCCAGGCGAGCGTGACCCACAGCATCCGCAGCGGTCGGGGGTGCCCGTGCCGGCTGGCGTCCGCGAGGGGGCGGACGACGGTGTTCACGACGACTCGCGCGTGTCGGTCCCGCTGTCGCCCCCGTGGCGTCGATGATTCGAGTCGTGGGCGCCGGTGTGGTGGCGGTGGCCGAACAGGTGCATGGCGGCCATGCCGATGATCGCGACGTAGGGCAGCACTGCGACGACGTGGGGAAGGTGGTCGATGAACAGGTAGATCGCGATCCCGAGCACGGAGATCCCGATGATCAGCCACGCCGTCACAGGCATCCGTCGCCGCGGGTCGCCTTCGCCGGGATGGTCGGCGGGCGGTTGGTGGTCACCGGTCATGGTCGGGCTCCTCCGCCGGTGTGAGGAAGTCCTGGCGCATGCCGAGGCTCTCGTCGGTGAGGCGGATCGAGGTCGCGGCGTCGGGGACGGTGCCCGTCAGCGCGCGGATCGCGTCGATCGTCTCGGGCACGACGATGGCCTCGTTGTAGACCTGGTAGGCGAGGTAGGCCTCGCTGCCGTTCACGGTGACCAGGTCCTCCCACACGGCGACCTCCCACATGTCTCCCCGGGGGCGGCCGAGATCGCGCATCAGCTCGACGGTGGAGTTGAGGGCGACCAGGCCATCGGACATCCGGATGAACGCGATGCGGGGCGCGGCGCGCAGGGCGTCCAGCACCTCGTCGCGGGTCGCCTCCCGGGTCAGTTGCAGCGTCCAGTAGTGGCTGTGGGTCTGCGTGTGGGCGCCTTTGGCGGCGATGGTGACGACATCGAGTCCGGGGAGCACGGTCTGTGCGTCGGGGCCCTGATGAGAGGGGATGGTCGGTTCTGGGACCATCGTGTTCATGATCCCGCCGAGGTGCGATTCCCACGGGTCGGTGGCGCGGCGGATGAGCACCCCGCGGGCGCGCAGCAGGAGTCCGGCCGCATCCAGCGCGCCGAGGATCCGCACGATGCTGGTGGTGTTGCAGGAGACCACCCGGGTGCTGTCCCTGCCGATGGCGCTGGCGTAGTTGGCTTGGGCGACGAAGGAGTGGCCGGTGGTGGAGTGGGACTCGCCGCCTTGGAGCACTGCCTTGACGCCGAGGGCGCGGTAGCGCTCCAGGTTTCCCGCTGCCACATGCTTGGGGGTGGTGTCGACGACGACGTCGCACTGCGCGAGAAGGTCGTCGAGCACTCCCTGTGCGGGCACGTCGGCGCCCCGCATGGCCTGCTGCGCCTCGATGGTGGAGGCGAACACGGGCAGGCGGTTCGCTGCGGACTTGATCCGCCAGTCGGTGGCGATGTCCGCGACGCCGACCAGGTCCATGTCCGACTGCAGCAGGACCGCGTCGGCGACGCGCTTGCCGATGACGCCGTAGCCGTTGACGCCGACTCGAATGGTGTTCATGTGCGTGCCTTTCTGATGAGGGATGGGAGCCGCGGCGGTCATCGCCGTCGCCGCGTGGTCCAGAGCAGGTAGCCGCCGAGTGCGGTGACCACGCTCGCGCCGGCGCCGATCATGACGCCTTCCCGCGAGCGCCATCTCGTGTTCCCGCTGACGAGTTCGCCGATGCCGTTGATCAGGGCGGCGGTGATCATGCCGGCGATCAGGCGATTGCCGATCCGTTCAGCCCGTCCCACGAGCGGTTCCAATTCGGCCGCGCGCAGGTGCACCTCGAGGCCGCCGTTCTCCAGCACCCGCCGGAGCTGCTTGAGTGTTCCGGGCAGCTCGAGCAGCAGTGCTCCGGCATCCGCGGATGCCTGTGCCCAGCGTTTCGCCAGGGCGGGGAGGGAGAACTGTCGCTGCACGATCCGCTCCGAGAAGGGGGTGAGCGCCTGCAGCATCTCGAACTCGGGGTCGAGCCGTGCCGCCAGTGCCTCGCCCATCATCAGGACCTTGAACAGCAGAGCGGTCTGCTGCGGCAGCTGGAGGTGGTGGTGTCGCAGCAGGGCGAGCAGCTCTCCGAGCAGGTGGCTGAGGTTGATGTCGGACAGGGGGCGTCCGAGATACCGCGACACGAAGACGTCCAGGGAGCGGCCGAGCTCGCCGCGGTCGGAGGTGTTCTTGGTGATCGAGAGCGCGAGCAGGGCGGTGGCGAGCGCGTTGGAGTCTCCGCGGGTGAAGGCGAGCAGCACGTCGGAGAGCTGCTCGGTGACCTCTTCGTCGAGTTGGCCGACCATGCCGAAGTCGATGAGGGCGATGGATCCGTCGGTTTGGATGAACAGGTTGCCCGGGTGCGGGTCGGCGTGGAAGAAGCGGTTCTCGAACACCATGGTGAGGATGAGGTCTGCGCCTCGCCTGGCCAGCTGGTTCCGGTCGATGCCGGCCGCGTCCAGGGCGGGCAGGTCGTCGACTCGGATGCCGTGCATCCGTTCCAGGGTCAGCACGCGTGACGTGGTCGTCTCCCAGAACACCTGGGGGACGGCGACGTCGGGTGAGTCGGCGAAGTCGGCGGCGAACCGCTCCGCGTTCCGGCCCTCCTGCAGATAGTCGAGCTCGGCGCGCAGCGTGCGGGAGAACTCCTCGACGATGCCCGGCAGGTTGTACTGGCGGGCGGCATCCCACCGCTTGTCGGCGCGCTCGGCGAGGTTCTGCAGGATCTCCAGGTCTTCGTGGATCTGGGCGACCGCGCCGGGTCGGCGGACCTTCACGACGACCTGGGTGCCGTCGTGAAGGGTCGCGGCGTATGCCTGCCCGATCGACGCGGCGGCCAGCGGTTGCGGGTCGAACTGTGCGAAGAGCTGTTCGGGGTCCGCGCCGAGCTCCTCGCGGATCACCGCCTTCATCGGCTCCCAGGCCTCGGACGGCGCGGCGTCCTGAAGCTTGACCAACTCGGCGAGGTAAGCGGCGGGCAGCAGGTCGTTGCGGGTGGACAGCAGCTGGCCGAGTTTGATGAAGGTCGGTCCGAGCTCCTCGAGGGCGAGTCGGAGGTGTTCCGGACTGGTGTAGGGCTCGTCCCGGCGCGCATGCCCGAAAACGCCTTTGTTGAAGGGAATCCACTTCTCCAGTCCGAGCAGCCCGAGGCCGAGCCCGAGTCCGTGGTGCTCGAGGATGGTGGCGATGCGCCGATACCGGCTCCGATGCGTGCTCATCAGTCGAGGCCTCCTTCGCGGTTGGTCGCGTCGCGGGCCGAGGTGCCCGGGCCGATCGCGAACGTCTTGGTCTGTCCGGCCGAGAGCGGCACGGCGACCGCGCCGACGCGCACGTGGATCGCGGGTGCTGAGCCGGCGTGCACGCGAAGCTCCAGGCTGCGGTCACGGAGCATCACGTCGACGAGGTGGCCGCGGTATCGGATCTGGAACCCGACCCGGGTGAGGTTCGGCGGCAGTCGGGGGGCGAAGACGAGCTCGTCGTCACCGAGGGCCATGCCGGCGAAGGAGCGGACGGGCAGGTCGATGGTGCCGGCCATCGCGCCGAGGTGGATCCCTTCGCGGGTGGTGCCGCCCTGGGAGTCGTCGAGATCGGCGATCAGCGCCTCGCGGAACGCGATCCAGGAGCGGGACGGGTCGATGCCGGCTAGGACGGAGGCGTTCACGACTCGGCTGAGCGTCGACCCGTTGGCGGTGCGGGCGAGGTAGTACTCGACCGTGCGGGTCAGGTCCTGCTCGGAGAACGGGTAGCCGAGCGTGGCGAGTTGCGCCCGGAGCCCGTCGTGACCGAGCAGGTAGACCAGCATGACGGCGTCGGGCTGCTTGGCGAGCTTGTACCGGTTGGTGCTGTCGTTCTCGGACTCGAGGATGAGATCGAGCCGGCCGATGTTCCCGTACTCCTCGCGGTAGTGGTCCCAGTCCAGCTCCTGCAGGCTCTCGTAGCCGTCGAACTGGGTGAGGATGCCGTCGCGGTGGAACCCCACCGCCAGTCGTGTGCTGAGCCGGGCCCATCCCGCGATCTCCTCGTCGGTGACGCGGAGCCGGTCGCGGAGGCCCTCGCCGCGGTGCCCGTGGAGCAGGGCGAGTGTCCGGGCCGCTCGCGTGGCGACCCACGAGGCGAGGACGTTGGTGTACGTGTTGTCGCGCAGGCCGCTGCCGGGAGCGTCCGGGGCGCCGTCGTGGAACTCGTCGGGTCCCATCACCCCGGCGATGTGGAAGCGGTCGGTGGCAGTGTCGTGCTCGGCGAGCGAGGCGAACAGGCGGGTGACCTCGATGATGAGCTCGCCGCCGCGTTCGGCGAGCCAGTCGAGGTCGCCGGTGGCCTGGTAGTGCTGCCAGGCGTTGTAGGCGATGGCGAGGCCGACGTGGCGTTGACGGTGGGAGTTGTCCGGCATCCACCGACCGGAGCGCGGGTTGTAGAGCGCCTCGGGCGTCTCCTCACGACCGTCGCTGCCGCTCTGCCAGGGGAAGAGGGCTCCGCGGAGTCCGGCGGCGGTCGCCGCGGCGCGGGCGGCGTCCAGTCGCCGCCAGCGGTAGTCGATCAGCGCCCGGCTGATCTCGGGCGTGCGCAGAGCGATCACGGGCAGGACGAACACCTCGTCCCAGAAGACGTGCCCCCGATACCCCTCGCCGTGCAGGCCGCGGGCGGGCACCCCGGCGTCGAGCTCGACGGTGTGCGGCGAGAGGGTCTGGAGCAGGTGGAAGACGTGCAGGTTCAGGATGAGTCGGCTGTGCGTGTCGGCGTCCAGGGTGACCGCGAAGCGTTCCCAGAGTCGCCGCCACGCACCCGCGTGGCGTTCCCGCAGCGCCTCGACGTCGCCACCGCGTTCGGTGAGCAGGGTCAGGGCGGCACCACCCGGCTCGCTGATGGCCCGATCGTGGGAGGTGTAGATCGCGGCCGTCTTGGTGAGGGTGACCGGTCGACCCTGCTCCAGAGGGATGCGCAGCTCCCGGGTGGGCTGCGATGGCGTGTCGATGCGGTGATCGGTCGCGCTGTCGGTTCCGGTGAGGGTCGTGCGGACGGCGGTGGCGATGTGGACCCGGCTCTGTCGGGTCCGCACCTCGCAGAGGGTGGTGTCGCCGACGTGGCGGAACGTCGGCTGCGTGAGGTGGGTGGCGTCCGATCCGAGGTACGCGGCCACGTTGCTGTTGCGCACGCCGGCGTCGATCCCGGCGCGAAGGGTGACCGTGCCGCTCCAGTCGGGGGCGGTGAGCGTGGTTTCCAGCACGGCAAGGTGAGGTTCGTCCAGGGAGGTGAACGTCGTCTGCACGAAGTCGAGTCGATCCCCGTTCGGAGCGGTGAGGACCGCGCGGCGGACGACCAGGCCGCGGCGCAGGTCGAGCTCGCGTCGTTCGCTGTGCGTCACGACCTGGCCGGTGGACAGCCACGGCCCGTCTCCGATGCGGAGGTCCACCGGAAGCCAGTTGGGCGTGTTGACGAGATGCTCCTCCTCGAGCTCGCGCCCGTGGATGGTGCTCGCCAGTCGGTTGTACACGCCGGCGAGGTAGGTGCCGGGATAGTGGATGCCGTCGTCGTGGTGCTCGGGCCGGGCGCCACGGGTGGCCAGGTAGCCGTTCCCCAGCGCGGTGAGCGCCTCCCGGTGCCCTTCGTGCGCGGGGTCGAAGCCGTCGTAGACCAGCTGCCACGGATCCGTGGTGGAGACGCCCAGGTCGAGCTCGGCGACATCGGCCAGGACGAGGTCGGCGCCCGCGGCCTCGAGCTGCTCCCGCGCTCCGGCGCGGTCGATGCCGACGACGAAGCCGAAGCCTCCGCGCCTCGCGGCCGCTACGCCGGCGACCGAGTCCTCGACGACCGCGGTGCGGGCCGCGGCGACACCCAGTCGCCGGGCCGCCTCGACGAACATGGCGGGATCCGGCTTGCCTTTCAGGTGATGCGTGAGCGCGATCCGGCCGTCCACCACGGTGTCGAAGCAGCCGGCCAGTCCTGCGGCGGCGAGCATCTGCTGCGCGTTCCGGCTCGCGGTGACCAGCCCGACCGGCACGGCCGCGTCCCGCAGGCGATGCAGCAGCGCCGCGGTGCCCGGATAGACGCGCAGCCCACGGGTGCCCAGCTCCGCCAGGAACAGCTCGTTCTTGCGCGCCGCGAGCCCCGCGATCGTCCACGCCGTTGGTGGGTCGTCGGGATCTCCGGCGTCCAGGGCGATCCCACGGGTCGTCAGGTACGCCGATACGCCGTCCTCGCGGGTTCGCCCGTCCACATAGCGGCGGTAGTCGGCGGCCGGGTCGAAGGTCGTCTCGGGGTCGTCCACCTGCACACGCGGGTCTCGCAGCACCTCGTCGAACAGCTGCTTCCACGCGGCGGCATGGATCGCGGCGGTGTTCGTGACCACGCCGTCCATGTCGAACAGCACCGCGTCGTAGACGGCATCGAGGTGGTGAGTCCCGTGCTCTGCCGACCGCGGAGTCATCGCGGCGCCTCGCGTCCGGTCATGAGGCGCCGCCGGGCGTCGACGCCGGGGCGAGGCTTCTCGCCTCTGCCGGGGCCGCGGGGGCCTGCTGGGCGGGCAGCCGGAGCCGCTTGAGCAGGAGCGCGTTGACGGCGACGATCACGCTGGAGCCGGACATGCTGATGGCGGCGATCTCGGGGGTGAGCATGATCCCGAACGCGGGGTAGAACACGCCGGCGGCGATGGGGAGGGCGGCGGCGTTGTAGCCGATGGCCCAGCCGAGGTTCTGCCGCATCTTCCGCAGCGTGCCCTTCCCGATCTTCAGCGCGATCGCGACATCGAGCGGGTCGGAGCGCATCAGGACGACGTCTGCGGTCTCGATGGCGACGTCGGTGCCGGCGCCGATCGCGATGCCGAGGTCCGCCTGGGCGAGGGCGGGGGCGTCGTTGACGCCGTCGCCGACCATCGCGACCTTCTTGCCGGATGCCTGGAGCTCGGCGATCTTGGCGGACTTGTCCTCGGGGAGCACGTCGGCGATCACGGTGTCGATGCCCAGCAGCGAGGCGATGCGCTCGGCGGTGGGCTTGTTGTCGCCGGTGAGCATCGCCACCTCGATGCCCTGCTCGTGGAGTGCGTCGATCGCGGCTTTCGCGGTGTCGCGGGGGGCGTCGGCGAGGGCGATCACGCCGGCGATCTGCCCGTCGACGGCGAACATGATCGCGGTGCGGCCGCCGTCTGCGAGGGCCTGCTGCTGCGAGACGACCGGGCCGGTGTCGATGCCCTGCGCTGCCATCAGCCGGGCGTTGCCGAGCACCACCTGCCTTCCGTCGACGGTGGCGATCGCGCCCTGCCCGGTGACGTTGCGGAACGCGGACGCGGTGCGACGCGGGATGTTCCGGCTCTCGGCGTATGTGACGATCGCCTTGGCCAGCGGGTGCTCCGACTCCCGCTCGAGCGCGGCGGCGAGGGCGAGTAGCTCGAGGTCGTCCATGCCGATGGGGATGTAGTCGGTGACCTCGGGCTCGCCCTTGGTGAGAGTGCCGGTCTTGTCCAGCACGACGGTGTCGATGTGCGCGGCGGTCTCGATGCCGGTGGCGTTCTTGAACAGGACACCACGCTTGGCGCCCAGGCCGGTGCCGACCATGATCGCGGTCGGGGTGGCGAGCCCGAGGGCGTCGGGGCAGGTGATGACGACGACGGTGATCGCGAACAGGATCGCCATCGGCACATCCGCCCCGGCGAGGAACCACACCAGGAAGGTCAGAGTGCCTCCGACGAGGGCGAGCAGGACGAGCCAGAACGCGGCCCGGTCGGCGAGACGCTGCCCAGGGGCCTTGGAGTTCTGCGCCTCCTGCACCAGCTTCACGATCTGCGCCAGCGCCGTGTCGGCGCCAACCTTCGTGGCGCGCACCCGGAGGGTGCCGACGGTATTCACGGTCGCGCCGATCACCTCCGAGCCGGGCGCCTTCTCGACCGGCATGGACTCGCCAGTGACCATCGACTCGTCGATCTCGGACTCGCCGTCCTCGACGACGCCGTCGGTGGGGACCTTCGCGCCGGGGCGGATGAGCATGAGGTCCCCGGGGACGACCTCGGAGGTGGGGATTTCGACCTCCTCGCCGTCGCGGAGGACGACCGCGCGGGCGGGAGCGAGCTCCAGCAGCCGTCGGATGGCGTCGTTCGCGCCGCCCCTGGCGCGCATCTCGACCCAGTGGCCGAGGAGCACGAAGGTGGCCAGCACGGTCGCCGCCTCGTAGAAGACCTCGCCGCCGCCGGTGAGGGTGATGATCAGGCTGTAGATCCAGCCGGCGCCGACGCCGACCGCGACCAGCACCATCATGTCGAGGGTGCGGGCCCGCAGGGCTCGGTAGGCGCCGTCGAAGAAGATCCAGGCCGAGTAGAAGATCACCGGCAGCGACACGATCAGCATGAACACGTCGTCGCGCAGCCCGAACGGGGCCGGCACCTCGAAGCCGAGCACCTCCCGGCCGATCGGGGACCACAAGGTGATCGGGATCGACAGGATCAACGCGACCAGGAACCGGTTGCGCATGTCCCGGATCATCGCGTCCATCGACATGCCGCCGTGATGCCCGCCGTGGCCCATCACATCCTGCGCGCTGCGGCCGGCCGGCTGAGCCCCGTGATCGTGCCCACCCTCGGTGGCCGGAGCGTGACCGGCATGCTCACCGGCGTCCACTGCGGAGTGGTCAGCGTGGTCCGCTGCCGGGTGCGGGTGCTCGTGCCCCGCCGGTATGTCATGACCGGTGGAGACCGCGCGTCCCTCGTGCTCGGCGTGCTCCTGATAGCCGTCGTGCGCGTCATGCTCGGCGTGGGCATCGTGCTCGGCGTGGTCGTGGTGGTCGGCGTGCTCGTGGGGTTCGTGGGCGGGGTCGCAGATGTGGTCCGGGACGGACTGCCCGGCGCAGTGGTAGCCGCATTCGATCACCCACTGCTGCAGGTGCGCGACCGAGGTGGTCTGCGGGTCGTAGGTGACGGTCGCGGTCTGGGAGACCGGGTTCGCGTCGACGGACAGGACGCCCGGCTGGCGGGCGAGGTGGGCTTCGGTGACGTTCTTGGAGGTCGCGCGGATCATGCCGCTGACCTGCAGGGTCACGGTCTTGGTGTCGGTCATCGGATTTCCTTCGCGGTGGAGGGGCGGTTCGGGTCGGTGTCGGGGTGGGGCCAGCGCCAGTCGGCGACGGCGGGGATGTCGGTGCCGTGCTCGCGGGTGTGGGCGCGGGCGCGCAGGCGGGCGTCGACGAGTTCCTGCCGCAGCTGCGCGTGGGTCGCGGCAAGGCCCGGGACGTGGTCGAGGACGTCGATCGCGAGCCGGTATCGGTCGAGGTCGTTGAGCATGACCATGTCGAACGGGGTCGTGGTGGTGCCCTTCTCCACGAAGCCGTGGACGTGCAGGTTCTGGTGCCCGGCGCGCTTGTAGGTGAGACGGTGGATCAGCCACGGGTAGCCGTGGTAGGCGAAGATCACCGGCTTGTCGGGGGTGAAGATCGCGTCGAACTCCCGGTCCGGCAGGCCGTGCGGGTGCTGGTCCTCGGATTGCAGACGGGTCAGGTCGACCACGTTCACGACCCGCACGGACAGGTCAGGGATGTGCTCGCGCAGCAACGCGGCCGCGGCGAGCACCTCGAGGGTGGGCACGTCGCCGGCGGCGGCGAGCACCACGTCCGGCTCGGCGCCCTCGGTCTCGGTGCCGGCCCAGGGCAGGATGCCCAGGCCCCGGGTGCAGTGCTCGATCGCCTCGTCCATGGTGAGCCACTGCGGGGCGGGCTGCTTTCCGGCGACGACGACGTTGATGTAGCCGGTGGAGCGCAGGCAGTGGTCGTAGGTGGACAGCAGCGTGTTCGCGTCGAACGGGAGGTAGACGCGGACGATGTCGGGGCTCTTGTTCAGGGCGAGGTCGATGAACCCGGGGTCCTGGTGGCTGAACCCGTTGTGGTCCTGCCGCCAGACGTGGCTGGAGAGCAGGTAGTTGAAGCTCGGCACCGGTTCCCGCCAGGGCACCTCGCTGGCGGCTTCGAGCCATTTGGCGTGCTGGTTGAACATCGAGTCGACGATGTGCGTGAACGCCTCGTAGCAGTTGAACAGGCCGTGCCGGCCGGTGAGGACGTACCCTTCGAGCCAGCCCTGGCACTGGTGCTCGCTGAGCACCTCCATCACCCGCCCGGTCGGCGCCAGATGCTCGTCCACCGGCAGCACGGTCGCGTTCCACTGCTTGCCGGTGGCCTCGAACACGGGCGGGGCGAGCCGGTTGGAGGCGGTCTCGTCGGGGCCGAAGATGCGGAAGTTGTCCGGGTTGTGCCGGATCACGTCGGCGAGCCATTCGCCGAGCATCCGGGTCGCCTCCGCCGTTCCCGTGCCTCGCGCCTCGGGGTCGACCGGGTGGGCGTGGTCGCGGAAGTCGCCCAGGCGCAGCGGGACGGTCAGCTGCCCGCCGTTCGCGACCGGGTTAGCGCTCATCCGCCGCGCTCCGGCCGGGGCGGCGGCGACCGTGGCGGGGAACGGGGCGCCGTCGGCGTCGAAGAGCTCGTCGGGCCGGTAGGAGGCCAGCCAGTCCTGGAGGAGCTGCAGGTGCTCGGGGGTGTCGCGGACCTCGGCGAGCGGCACCTGGTGGGACCGCCAGGTGCCCTCCACGGGGAGCCCGTCGATCACCGGCGGGCAGGTCCAGCCTTTCGGGCTGCGCAGCACGATCGCTGGCCACGCCGGCCGGCCTTCCAGCGTGCCGGCCGCCGCGGCGGTCTTGATGTCCGCGATCCGGTCCAGCACCTCGTCCAGCACGCCGGCGAACCGGGCGTGGGACTCCCGCGGGTCCTCGCCGTCGAAGCCGACGGTGACCACGAACGGCTCGTGGCCGTAGCCGCGCAGCAGCGCGACCAGCTCGTCCTCGGGGATGCGGGACAGCACCGTCGGGTTGGCGATCTTGTACCCGTTCAGGTGCAGGATCGGTAGCACCACCCCGTCCGCGGCTGGGTTGAGGAACTTGTTGCCGTGCCACGCGGTCGCCAGCGGCCCGGTCTCGGCCTCCCCGTCGCCGATCACGCACGCGACCAGCAGGTCCGGGTTGTCGAACGCGGCGCCGTAGGCGTGGACGAGGGAATAGCCGAGCTCGCCGCCCTCGTTGATCGACCCGGGCGTGTCCGGGGACGCGTGCGAGGGGATGCCGCCGGGGAAGGAGAACTGCCGGAACAGCGCCTTGAGCCCCTCCTCGGTGCGGTCGATCCGCGGGTACAGCTCCGTGTAGGTGCCGTCCAGGTAGGCGTTGGCGACCATGCCCGGCCCGCCGTGCCCCGGCCCGGTCACGTACAGGGTGTTCAGATCCCGGTCGGTGATCGCCCGGTTGAGGTGGGCGTACAGGAAGTTCAGGCCCGGGGTGGTGCCCCAGTGCCCCAGTAGTCGAGGCTTGATGTGCTCCGCGGTGAGCGGGTCGCGCAGCAGCGGGTTGTCGAGCAGGTAGATCTGCCCGATGCTCAGGTAGTTCGCCGCCCGCCACCACGCATCCACCTCCTCCAGTCGTTCCGGGGTGACGGCGGTGGTGCGGTATGCCCAGCGGGCCGGTGCGGTGCTCATGGTCGGTCTCCTCGAGGTTCGCGGCCGAGACCGCCGAATGTGGTCATGACGATAGTGGTCATTGTGCGGTCCCCGCCGGGAGGACGACGGTGGTCTCGGTGCCGTGGATCCAGACGATGCCGCGGTCGTCGACGAGCACGACCGCCCCATCTGCGTTCCCGAGCGCCTGGACGGTGCCCGTGGCGGCACCGACGCTGTCCCAGGATCCGGTGCCGGTGAGTCGCCAGAGGGTGCCGTCGGTGTCGACGCCGACCAGCCCGCCCGTGGAGTCCGCCTCCACCAGGTAGAGCGGCGGCGCATCCGCGACGAGGTCGAAGGTGGCGCCCGCATCCCGGCTCTCCTGCAGGCCCTGCCGCGTCGCGGCGTAGAGGGTGCCGTCGGTGGTGACGGTCAGGTCGGCGGCGGGGAGCTCGGCGCCGTCGATCCAGGTGGTCCCGCCGTCGGTACTGGTGCGGATGGTGATCGAGCTGGACCCGATCCCGTGGATCGCACCGTCTCCGGCGGTGAGGACGTGGAAGTCCTCCTGCCCGGTGAACGCGACCGGCTCCCAGGTGGTCCCGGCGTCGGTGCTTCGGATGAGTCCCAGGTTGTGCTCGCCGAGCTCCGCCGGGGTGTTCGGTCCCGGGTGCCCGGAGGCGTAGAGGACGTCGCCGTCGGCGGTCAGGCCCATCGCGTCGAAGTCCGCGCCTCCCAGGGGGCCGGAGAGGTCGCCGGTGTCGGTGAGGGTGTAGAGGCCTGCGTGGGCGCCCAGCAGCACGGTGCTCCCGCCGAGGTCGACGATGCCGTGCACATGACCGAGACCGGTATCCGGGGCGGGTGCCGAGGTGGCGGTCGGCGTGGAGGTGCAGCCGGTCAGCAGCAGGCCCGCAGCAGCGGCGACGGCAGCGGCCGTGATCGTGGTGGCGTTGCTGCTCATGCGATCGCCTGGATGAAGAGAATGGTCGCCGCGGACAGGATGATCAGGGCGAGGATGATGCCCACGAAGCACGCGGCCAGAGTCCGGGAAGTCATGACGGGCCTTTCGACGGGTCGACGCTGTCGGTCAGGACGGATGCGCCGGGCGGATCGCCGGGCCTCGGGCGGGGCCAGGTCAGGGGTGGTCGGCCCCGCCCGAGGGGTTCGGGTCAGAGGGTGGCGAGGATGTCCTGCATGGTGGTGATCTCGGCGGTCTGTCCGTCGATGATCTGCTGGGCGAGCGCGGCCACGTCCGGGTTCTCCCCGTTGTCCAGCACCATCTGGGCCATCGTGACGGCGCCCTGGTGGTGGCCGATCATGCCCTCGAGGAACAGCCGGGTCGCCTCGACCCCGGTGGCGGCGTCCAGGGCGGCCATGTCGTCGTCGGACATCATCCCGTCGCCGTGGTCCATGCCGCCCATGTCGGACATGGAGTCGTCGTAGGGGATTCCCCAGTCCTCGAGCCAGCCCTTCATGGTCTGGATCTCGGGGCCTTGGGCGGCTTTGATCTGCTCGGCGAGGGTCACGACCCGCTCGTCGATGCCGTCCTCGGCCAGAATCTGATCGGCCATCTCGATGGCCTGTTCGTGGTGCGGGATCATCATCGTGACGAACATCTCGTCAGCGGAGTTGAACGATGCCTGCCCGGAGGGGGCGGGGGTGCTGCTGGTCATGCCGCCGGGGCCGTGGTCCATCCCGGGCATGGATCCGTCGGTGGGGGCGCAGCCGACGAGCACGAGCGCAGCGGCGAGCGCGCCGGTGCTCAGCGCGAGAATGCGGATGCGCACGGGTGGGTGTCCTTGTCTAGTCGGTCGAATGGTGAGTCGATTCCCGTGCCGTATGCGGGCACGGCGCAGCATCTCCCGGCACAGCGGTGACGGGAGGGCGGGGGATCAGGTTCGACTGATCGACAGGACGATGAGGGAAGGTGGTCGGGGGTGCGGTAACGCGGTGAGCACATTCCGCCCGTGCAGGCGCAGCAGGCCGAGGGCGGTGCGCAGGCGGGCCAGCAGCGCCGGGGCGAGCAGCACGATGGTGGCGGCCAACAGCGCCAGCACGCACGCCATCATCAGCATCGAATGGTCCGGCATTCCGCCCGAGCCGTCGCAGTCGCCCTCACAGTGCCCGCCCGAAGCCTCGGGGCCTGTCCCGATGGTGTCCTCGAGCATGCTCCCGGTCGCGACGGTGCCGCCCAGGTCAGAGGCAGGCGCGGCATGGGCGGCTTCGGAGGCCGCTGCGGGGGTGTCGGCGTGCCCGCTGGTGAGCGTGCCGGTGGGGGTGTGCATGGCCAGCAGGCCGGCGATCAGCAGGAGCGCGGTCGCGAAGGTCAGCAGCAGCCGGTGCAGCCCGGATGGGGCGTGCACCAGGGTTCGGATGTGGTTCACCGCCGACCTCCTTCCCGCGTCCAGCGTACCCTGGTGTGCCTGGATCCCCACCGGCGCCGATCGGGCGCACGGCGGTCCTGCCCAGGCTGGTCGCCCGACCGATGCCTGGCCAGGGGCGATGGTCCCGGATGGGGACCGGTGCGCGGCAGCCGGCTCATCGGCGGCCCGTTCCGGCGCGGTGGGCCTTCTCCATCAGAGCCAGCAGCCCGAGGGTGTCGTCCTTGATCTGGGTGCGACCGACGACGGCCCAGTTGCGGGCGAGGTGATCGCGGAGGTAGTCGAGGATGTGCTCGAGGGGGACGGTGTGCCAGGAGCGGGACAGATTGGGGCGGGCGGTGTTGCCGAACGCGACCGTGCGGATCAGGTGGCCCTCCGGGGCGAGGACCTGCCCGGCCGTCAGCAGCTCCTGGACGAGCGTGGGCGCGTCGGCGGGGGTGCAGCAGCCGAACCGGGCGAACGCGGCCTCCAGCACCGCGGGGTCGCGCATCGCGGGGTTCAGCTTCGGGGCGCCCTCCTTGACCTCGCCGACGATCATGTCCGGCGCCCCGGGGCGGGCGCCGAGGGCCGGGTCGGGGTCGTCGCCGCGGATGTGGTGCAGTCGGATCGCGAGGATGTCCAGGTCGGTGACGGTGCGCGGCCCGTCCGGACCGGTCGCGTCCAGCACCGGGTACTCGGCGACGGTGAAGTACCCGTTCACCCGCAGGTAGGCCTGCACCAGCCCGACCGCTGTATCCATCCCGCGCCCCCTTTCCCTGCCGTCGTGGGTCAGGCGGCGTTGGCGTAGCGGGCGGGGTCGGCGTCAAACAGCGGCCCGCACTCGGGGCAGCAGAACCAGTACCGGGTGCCTTCGTAGTCGCGGAACAGGCCGCGCTTCTCGGCCCATGCCGGGTCGACCTGGTTGCCGGGCATGACCGGGCAGGTGACGAGGTTGGTCGCTCCGGCCGGGGGCTCGTGGTGATGATGCTCGTGGGACCCGTGATCGTGCGCGGCGGCGTCGTGGCCGGTGTGGTCGCGGTCGTGCGTCATGGCGGTCTCCTTGCGTGGGTGTCAGGCGTGGACGGGGGTGGTGTCGCGGCGGGGCGTCGGGACGGTGGGCGTCGGGGCGGGCAGGTGGCGGAAGCGGCGCAGTCGGAGGCTGTTGGTGACCACGAACACGCTGCTGAACGCCATCGCGGCGGCGGCGAGGATGGGGTTGAGCAGGGCGAGCATCGCGACCGGGATCGCGGCGACGTTGTACGCGAACGCCCAGAACAGGTTGCCCTTGATGGTGCCCAGGGTGCGGCGGGCGAGCCGGATCGCGTCCGGGACCAGGAGCAGGTCGCCAGAGACGATGGTCAGGTCCGCGGCGGTGATGGCCGCGTCGGTGCCGGTGCCCATCGCGATGCCGAGGTCCGCTTGGGCGAGGGCGGCGGCGTCGTTCACGCCGTCGCCCACCATCGCGACCACCCGGCCGGATGCCTGCAGCTCCCGGATTGTGTCGAGCTTGCCCTGCGGGGTGACTCCGGCGCGGACGTCGTCGATGCCGGCGTCGTCGGCGATGGTGCGGGCGGCGCCGGGGTTGTCGCCGGTGAGCAGGATCGGGGTCAGCCCGAGCTGCCGCAGCCGGGCGATCGCCTCACTGCTGGTGGGCTTGATGGTGTCGGCGACGCTGATCGCGCCGCGCGCCTGCCCGTCCCACGCCACCACGGTCACGGTCGCGCCCGCGGCCTCGTCGGCCGCGATCGTCCCGGCGAGATCGTCGGGGATCGCGATCGCCCATTGCCCGGTGATCCAGGTGGCGCGGCCGGCGGCGACCATGCGGCCGTCGACGATGCCCTGCACGCCCTGCCCTGACTCGGCGGCGAACGACTCCACCGCATCCACCGGGCCATCCGCGGCGGCGGTGATCGCGCGGCCGATGGGGTGCTCAGAGCCGTGCTCGAGCGCCGCGGCGACCCGGATCAGCTCGGCTCGGTCGGCGCCGGGTGCGGGGTGGACGCCGGTGACGGTCATGGTGCCGGCCGTGATGGTGCCGGTCTTGTCGAGGACGACGGTGTCGATGCGGCGGGTCTGCTCCAGCACCTGGGGTCCGCGGATGAGGATGCCCAGCTGGGCGCCGCGGCCGGTGCCGACCAGCAGAGCGGTCGGCGTCGCCAGCCCCAGCGCGCACGGGCAGGCGATGATCAGGGTGGTCACCGCGGCGGTGAAGGCGACCTCCAAGGGCGCCCCCGCGATCAGCCACCCGGCGAACGCGGCCAGGGCGAGGACAATGACGATGGGGACGAAGACGGCCGACACCCGGTCGGCGAGGCGCTGCACCTGGGCCTTGCCGGTCTGCGCCTCCTCGACCAGCCGCGC
Organism: Microbacterium sp. CnD16-F; assembly: GCF_024124465.1. Lineage (NCBI taxonomy): Bacteria > Bacillati > Actinomycetota > Actinomycetes > Micrococcales > Microbacteriaceae > Microbacterium > Microbacterium sp. CnD16-F. The sequence goes on along the minus strand of NZ_JAMXSA010000005.1, from coordinate 44,669 downwards.
CATCCGGGCCAGCTCGGTGTCGGCGCCGACGCGGGTGATCTGCACGAGCAGGCGCCCGCCGGTGTTCACAGTCGCGCCGATCACGCGGGAGCCGGGGGCGACTTCGACCGGCACGGACTCGCCGGTCAGCATCGACTCGTCCACCGCGGACATTCCCTCGGTGACGAGGCCGTCGGCGGGGATCTTCTCACCCGGCCGCACCACCACGACATCACCCGGAACGAGCTGTGCGACGGGGACGCGCTGCTCAGTGCCTTCGCGGAGGATCACTGCGTCCTTGGCGCCGAGCTCCAGCAGGGCGCGCAGGGCCTCGCCGGACTGCCGCTTGGCACGAACCTCGAGGTAGCGGCCGAGGAGGATGAACACGGTCACCAGCGCGGCGACCTCCAGGTACACCTCATGACCGCCGGACTGCGGGGTGCCGAAGAAGGTGACGCTCATCCGCATTCCCGGCATCCCGGCGCCGCCGAAGAACAGCGCGTACAGCGACCAGCCGAACGCGGCCAGCACCCCGACGCTGATCAGGGTGTCCATCGTCGCCGCCCCGTGCCGGGCGTTGATCGCCGCGGCGCGGTGGAACGGCCACGCCCCCCACACCACCACCGGCGCGGCCAGGGTGAGCGTGAGCCACTGCCAGTAGGTGAACTGCAGGGCGGGGATCATCGACAGCACCGCGACCGGCACCGCCAGCACCGCCGAGACGATCAGCCGCTGCCGCAGCGACGCCAGCTCATCGTCCCGCGGGATGGTCTGCTCAGCCGTGTCGGGCACAGGCGGGGCTGGGAGGCTCGCTCCGTACCCCGCCTGCTCGACCGCCGCGATCAGCTCCTCCACCGGCACCGGGGCCTCCGAGTGCACGCGGGCCTTCTCGGTGGCGAAGTTGACCGTCGCCTCCACCCCGGGCAGCTTGTTCAGCTTCCGCTCGACCCGCGTCGCGCACGACGCGCAGGTCATCCCGGTGATGTCGAGATCGACGTCCAGCGTGCTCATGATGCTGCGGCGAGGCTGTACCCGGCCTCCTCGACCGCCTCCCGCACTCGCTCCGCGTCCACCGGGGCGGTGCTGGACACGGTCACCGTGGACACGCCGCCGGCGTGCAGGTCGACCTCGACGCCGGAGACCCCGTCGATCGCGGAGACCTCCTCGGTGACACTGCGCACGCAGTGCGAGCACGTCATCCCCTCCACCAGGAATTGCGCCGACACCTCGCCCGATGCCGGTTGCGCCGTCGCGGAGGCGGTGGTGCTGGCCGTGGCGGCGTGGGAGGTGGGGGCGCAACAGGCGCAGCCACCGCCGTTCGTCGCCTGCAGGCCGAGGTCCTGGAATCCTTGTCCGGTCATGTTGTGCTCCTTTCGTGAGCGTGTCGATGCGTGTGGTGTGAACGTTCTAGGAGCGGACCAGCCGCGCGATCGCGGCGTTCGCCTCGCGGAGCTTCTCCTCCGCGACCGAGCCGCCCTGCGCGGTCGCCTGCGCGACGCAATGCCCGAGATGGTCCTCCAGCAGCGTCAGCGCGACCGACTCCAGCGCCTTCGTCGCCGCCGAGACCTGGGTCAGGATGTCGATGCAGTACGCGTCCTCGTCGACCATCCGCGCGATCCCGCGCACCTGCCCCTCCGCCCGACGCAACCGCGCCAGCAGCGCCTGCTTGTCATCCACGTATCCGTGTGCCATCTCAGCCACCTCCGACGTCGATCGTATACCCTCTAGCGGTATAAGGTACTTCGTGAAGAGGATATTCCCGGAGCGGGCAGAGCGAAAGGGCGAACGTGACCAACTGGTACGTCATCACCGGCGGGCCCAGCTCGGGCAAGACCACCACCGTGAACCTGCTGCGGGACCGCGGCTACACCACCACCATCGAGCATGCCCGGCACTATCTCGACCTGCAGCGCATCGCCGGCCGCACCGTCGAGGAGGTCCGGGCGAAGCAGCGGCAGTTCCAGCGCGGCGTCCTGGACATGCAGCTCGCGGAGGAAGCTGCCCTCGACCCGGACGCCACCGTGTTCCTCGACCGGGCCGTCCCCGACTCCCTCGCCTACTACCGCTTCCTCGATCTCGAGCCCGACCCCGCTCTGCTCACCGCGCTCGAGCACGTCGACTACCGCAAGACGTTCATCCTCGACCTGCTGCCCCTGGCCGCGGACTACGCCCGCACCGAGGACACCGCCGCCCAGCAGCGCATCCACGAACTGCTGACCCAGGTGTACGAAGCGCTGCCCTTCGCGGTCGTGCGGGTTCCGGTCCTCAGCGCCGAGGAGCGGGTGCAGTTCATCCTGGACCAGCTCTGACCGCTCTCGCCCGATCGGGGTGTCCTGTGCAACGCTTGGCGCCCAGGGCACATCTCACCGGCACAGGTCCAGGCGAGAACGGACTACAGCATGCGCTCTCACCTCGACGAGGCGTCTCTCGCGCTGGATGAGGCCGGCTACTCGCTCGTCACCACGACGCCGCACCCGGGCGGGCAGGCCCGGCCGCTGTGGGAGACCCTCCGTCCGGACGTCGTGATGGGCATGGCGCCATTCACTCGAGAACAGCTCGCCGAGATCCGTGGCAGCGGTGTGCAGCAGATCATTCCGCCAGTACCCGCAGGCGAGGATGGCGCCGTCGGGGATCTCGGATCCGCGGACGGGCCACGCCTGCAGGTCAACCACCTCCTCGAGCGAGGGTGTCGACAGCTCGCCTTCGCAGCGTCCCCTGATCCCCGCGTCGCGGACCTCGTCGCACAGCGGCGCGAACTCGCGCGGAAGATACTGTCGAACCAGACCGGCTCCGGGTTCGTTGCTGATGCCACCTTCAGCGAGATGAACGCGCTGGAACTGCTGCGCGAATGGATAGACCAAGGCGTCGACGGCGTGGTGGCCTACAACGACGACATTGCTGCACTCCTCCTGGGCGCCGCGCTCCGGTCAGACATCGCCGTTCCCGAACAGCTGGCGATCGTCGTCCACGACGACACCCCGCTCGCGCGTCTCCTCGTCCCCGCACTATCGACAGTGCGCGTCGACAATGCGGGCCTCGGCCGATTCCTCGCCGAACTTGCTCTGAGCGCCGCGACCGGATCCGCTCCGCCGCACGCCGGCCCAGAGACCGACGCGCACCTCGTCGTACGCGAGACCACCTAGAGATACTCAAGAGGGATAGCAGGACTATCGGCCTCGCCCCCGCGCGGCGTTCGACTGTGCATCCCGTTCCGGGTACTGCCCGGCAGCGGTGCCTCGTCGTGAACCTGGATCCCTAGACGCGCAGTGCCGGCAAGTGGGGGCCGTGGGTGCGGGCCGAAGCGGCCGTAGCGGATACTACGTTGCTCTCACGAGGTCTCGAGCCAACCTCCGCGCCTCGTGCAGAGTCCAGGTGGCGTCCTCACGCGACACTCGTTCGAACCACCCGTGCGCCGCATCGTTGCGATGGGTCAGGATTCTCTCGATCGTGCGAAGTTACCCCACCGCGATGAGGTAATAGTGCCTCGTGGCGTGGCGTGGCGTGGCGTGGCGTGGCGTGGCGTGGCGTGGCGTGGCGTGCCCGGCTCGTCGTTCGCGACGTAGGCGCGGTCACCGTGTGATCCTTCGAGAAGTCTCCTACCTCCACTCGAAAGGCATCATCACGATGACCGCTCCTCATATTGTCGACCCTGCGAGCGTGCTCGCTGAAGCCTTGACCGACGCGTCGCCTGATCTGATGCGCTCCCTGTTGCAGACGATGATCAACGCGTTGCTGTCCGCGGATGCGGACGCGGTCGTCGGTGCGGAATGGGGCAAACCCTCACCCGACCGGCTCGCGCAGTGCACGGGTACCGCCACGGAGGTGACGACATCGACCGGAGTCTGACCCGGTGTGCCGGACACCAAGGGTGAGGTGATGGGTCGGGCTCCGACGTCCTCTCGTGGAGTGCTCGTTCTGCTGCGGCTGGGGGGTCAGTTGTAGGTATAGAAGCCCTCGCCGGTGGCGACGCCGAGCTTGCCGTGGTCGATGTACTCGCTCTTGAGCCAGGCCGCGAGCGTCTGATCCTTCTCTCCGCCGTGGGCGAGGATGTTGTACGGCGTAGTCAGGCCGATGATGTCGGTGATCTGGAAGGGGCCCATCGGCGCTCCCGTGCCGATCCGCCACACGTTGTCGATGTCCTTTGGTTCGGCGTATCCGCCCGCGGCGAGTGTGAACCCGGCGTTGAGGAACGGCACCAGCAGCGAGTTGAGCACATAGCCGGACTTCTCCTTGTGCACGGGAATCGGAACCATGCCGATGTCGCCTGCGAAGGCCACGACCTCGTCGAAGACGGCCGGATCGGTGTCGGCGGTGCCCATCACCTCGGCGGTATTGAACTTCCAGATCCGGTTCGCGAAGTGCAGCGCGAGGAACTTGGCGGGGCGTCCGGTGGAGTCTTTGAGGTCGCTGGGCAGGAGTGTCGACGAGTTGGTCGCGAAGATGGTCTTCTCAGGTGCGAGCTCGCCGAGCTTGCGGTAGGTGTCCTGCTTGATGGACAGCACCTCGGGGATCGCCTCGATGACCAGATCCGCGTCCGCGACCGCCTCGGCGAGGTCGGAGGAGAAGCGGACGCGGCTCAGCGCCTCGTCGGCCTTTCCCTCGGACGCTCCTGCGACTCCGTCCTCCTTGTAGGCGGTGACGAGAGCATCGAAACGCGCCTTGGCTGCCGCGATCACGTCGTCGCTGATGTCATACGCGACGACCTGGAAGCCGCTGAAGGCGGTCTGAAATGCGATCTGGCTACCGAGGACCCCTGTCCCCAGGACGGTCACATGTGTGATGTTGCTCATTGTTCTGTCTCCTTCATTTCTTCTCGCGCGGCCGATTGGGCCGCCGGGGTGTGTTGCAGCGCGCCGGTCACGATGTGGGTGACCTGACGTCTGAGGTCGTCGATCGCGTCAGCCTCGGGGATGCCGGAAGCCGTCATCCGGGCGATCGCGAGGTGAGTGACGGCGAACAGCGCCGACCCTGCGACCCGTGCCTCCCCGTCGCTGAGGGTCGGCGCGGCACGGCGCAACGTGTCAGACAGCGATGCCTCGAGCGCGAGGATCAAAGCCATGCCCTCGGCCCGGAACTTCGCCTCATGAGGGCCGAACAGCAGCTCGCGCTGGTACGCAGCACTGTTCTCCGGCTCTCGGGCAGCGGCGGCGACGAGCGGGCGCAGGCGAGTGAATACCGCATCGGCAGGATCCGCCATCAACGCCGCACGCGCGGCGCCGTCAGCTATCGACGACCGGAGTGCCTCGTTGTAGACCATGAGCAGCAACTCACTCTTCGTCGCGGCGTAGCGGAAGAGTGTGCCCGCCGCGACTCCGGCCGCCGCGGACACCTCCTGCGTCGTCACCGCGGAGAATCCCCGCGCGCGCAAGAAATCAGACGCGACGCCAAAGATCCGCTCCCGCTTGAGTCGCATGTTCTGCTCGCGGCGGGGTTCCATCTCCCCGACGCCCGAAGCTCGTCCAAGCTCTGAAGGCTGGCACAACCCGTTCACATGAATGAGCGTACTCAGTTTTTTGCAGACGGCAAGGAGGCCCCGCGCAGATGGTCGGCGAGACGTTTCGTCGTTAACGTGCACAGAGCTGTGCAAATTGCGTATGCTTGCGAGGTGCGCATGAGCTGGCGGATTTTCAGGAGGGACGTCACCCGACTGATCCGTGTCCGGAAGACATGGATCATCGTGATCGGCGTGCTGATCACTCCGGCGTTGTACGCGTGGTTCAACATCAACGCGTTCTGGGACCCGTACGCGAACACCGAGAACATCGACGTCGCGGTGGCCAATCTCGATGAGGGTGCATCCTCGGACCTCACCGGCTCGCTGAACGTGGGTGATCAGGTCCGCAAGCAGCTTGAGGAGAATGATCAGCTCGGCTGGGTCTTCATGGGCGAGCAGGAGGCCATGGAGGAGGTCAAGCGCGGCGACGTGTACGCGGCCATCGTCATCCCTGCAGACTTCAGTGAGGATCTCCTCAGCATCACCAGCGGAGAGTTCACCCAGCCGGCGCTGCAGTACTACGTCAACGAGAAGGCCAGCGCGATCGCGCCGAAGATCACTGACGTCGGCGCGTCCCAGCTCGATCGGCAGATCACGGCTGCCTTCACCGAACAAGTCGCCGAGGCCGCGACAGACGCGGTGCGGGACGCGGGGGACGACGTGGAGTCGCAGTTGCTGACGGCGAAAGACAACGCGCTGAACGCCTTCGACAGCACTTCGCAGTCGCTGGCATCGGCGCGGGACAGCATCACTGACCTCCAGAATCGGATCGCCGCTTCCCGAGTGACGCTGTCCGATGCCCGCGACACGCTCACGGATGTCGATTCGACGCTGGCGGACGTTCAGAAGGCCGCCGGGGAAGCACAGTCGATCATCGCCGAAGCACAGGACCAGGTGATCGAGTTCGCCGATGCCGCGACGGCCGCGTACCTCACAGGCACGTCGCTGTTCGCGGAGGCCTCTGCCTCCGCGAACTCCTCGGTCAGTCAGGTGACGGAAGCTCTGACTTCTGCACGGCAACGGGTGGACACGGCGATCGGCGACGTCGAGACCGTCCTCGAGGCGAACGAGGCCGCGATCGCACAGGTGCAGGCTTTGCTCGATGACGCCGACCTGGATCCTGACACGGCGCAGCGTCTGTCCGGGGTGATCGAGGCACTGCAGGAGCGGAACGCTGCAGATCAGCAACTCGTCGCGGACCTGTCGCAGTTGAGCACCGGCACTTCAGACGCCGTCGAGGGGCTGCAGGCGGCTTCGGATGCCCTCGACGAGGCGGCCCAGGGTACACAGACTGCGGCATCTGATCTGCGGACGGTGCTGACCGAGAACCTTCCGGCGCTGAACAGTGCGATGGCGCGGCTGTCCTCGAGTGCGGGAGAATTTTCGGCCGCGGTTGCCTCGCAGAGACAGGTCCTCACTCAGGTCGGGGATGTGCTGCGCAGCGCGGATTCGCAGCTGGCATCCACCTCGACGGCGCTCGACAGTTTCGATGCCGACATCACGAGCATCGAGTCGAATCTGCAGGCGGCTCGTACCGATATCGAAGCGGTCGCCGCCGCGGCGGAGTGGGGTGCCCTCGGCACGATCACCGGACTGAACCCGGACGACATCGCCCGTTTCATCGCATCGCCGGTCGCTGTCGAGGAGCAGACGATGTTCCCGGTGTCCTCCTACGGGTCTGCGATGGCGGCGCTGTTCACGAACCTGTCCCTCTGGATCGGCGCGTTCGTGCTGATGGTGATCTTCAAGATCGAGGTCGATACGGAAGGCGTCGAGGGAGTCACGGTCCGAGAGGCCTACCTGGGACGCTTCGGCCTGTTCGCGCTGCTCGCCGTCGGGCAGGCGCTGGTGGTGTCGATCGGCAACCTCATCATCGGCGTGCAGACCGTGAGCGCCGTCGCCTTCGTGGGGACCGCTGTGCTGATCGCCTTGGCGTACGTGAGCATCATCTACGCGCTCTGTGTCGGTTTCGGGCACGTCGGGAGAGGTCTGTGCATCCTGCTCGTAGTCATGCAGATCCCGGGCGCGTCGGGGTTGTACCCGATCGAGCTGATGCCCGACTTCTTCCGCGCGATCTATCCGCTGCTGCCGTTCTCTTACGGCATCGACGCAATGCGGGAGACGATCGCGGGGTTCTACGGCGGCCACTACTGGCGGTTCCTCGGGACACTCGCCGTCTTCGTCGCCATCGCATTCCTCTTCGGACTGGTCCTGCGGCGCAGGCTCGCCAGCTTCCACATTCTGTTCAACCGCGAGGTGGCCGCGACCGACCTGCTGATCGGTGAGAACGTCCAGGTCGCCGGTTCGGGCTACCGGCTGAGAGAGATCATCCGCGCGCTCTCGAATCGCGGTGCATACCGGGTCGAGCTCACCCGCCGAGCGCACCCGTTCACTCACCGTTACCCCGTGCTGCTGCGGGCGACGCTGATCGTCGGACTGGCGGGACTTGCACTGGTCTCCGCGGTAGCTCTGACATTCGCGGACGCCAAGGCGCTGCTGCTGGGTATCGGAACCCTCTGGTGCCTTCTGATCATCGGATTCCTTGTCGCCATCGAGTACATCAGATGGAGCTTCGCGCAAGCCGGAGAGATCGCCGGGCTTGATGACGCCGACCTGCGTCAGGCGGTCCTCGCCGGGGGCGCGGATGCGCACGCCGCCGTCGCCTCCACGGAGTCGCGCACGGCACGCCAGTCCGTTCCCGGCGCACAGCATTTGCTCGCGGAGGACCTCAGCTCCGGTGATTGTCTCGACGAGAGTCACTCCGCTGACGTCGCTGCCACTGGTGATGCGGATGAGCACATCAGTGACGACGCGGATGATGTCGTGGCGAAGTGGTTCCAGGATGCGCCCGAAGCCGACGCGTCGCTCGAGGCTGACGACTCCGCCCAGCGGGACGTCGACACGCCCGAGACGACGAAGAAGGCGGCGAGCCGGGTCGAGCCCGCCGAAGCGGAGGAGAGCGAAGGCGTAGCTCAGCAGGAGGACGACCGCGCTGCGGGGAAGGGGGAGCAGTCGTGAGGGTCATCCTGCGGCTGGTCGCGCGAGACGTGCGTCACGCGACACGGAATGTGATGGCGTGCATCGTCATCTTCGGCCTCGTCGTCATCCCGTCACTGTTCACCTGGTTCAACGTGATCGCCAGCTGGGATCCTTTCGCGAACACCAGGAACTTGAAGGTCGCCATCGCCAGCACCGACACCGGCTACGAAAGCGATCTGGTTCCCCTCCGGATCGACGTCGGCGAACAGGTCTTGTCCGCGCTGCGCGCCAACGATGACCTCGACTGGGTCGTCACGACGGAAGACGACGCAATCGACGGCACCAAGTCGGGTGCCTACTACGCCGCGATCGTGCTTCCGCCGTCCTTCAGTAGCGACATGATGACCTTCTACGTCGACGGTGCGGAGCACACCGACATCGCGCTCTATACCAACGAGAAGAAGAACGCCCTCGCTCCGAAGATCACCGGCCAGGGCGCCGACGGCGTGTCTGCGCAGATCTCCGAGACGTTCACCCAAACCCTCAGCGAGATCGCGCTCGGGCTGCTCTCCTCCCTCTCCGACTACCTCACCGACGACGACACCCAGGCTGCGCTCGCCCGGCTCCAGGCGCGTGTGTCCGGTCTGTCGACGCAACTGCGTGCCGGTGCGCAGACCGCCGACATGTTCTCCGCCCTCTTCGACTCCAGCATCCCCCTGGTGAACAGCGCCTCCCAACTCGTCGACGCCGCAGGAGGTGCGTTCAACGACGCCGCCGGCGCTGCCGGCAGCGGGCGCGATGCGGTCGACTCCGTCGCCTCCGCCCTGCGTAACGCCACGGGGGGAGTCTCCGACGCACTGTCTGCGACCACCAAGAGCTACACCGCGGTGGGCGATCGCATCGACGACCTCTACGCGGACATCGATCGTCTCAATGGCGACCGCGTGACGGTGCTCACCGACATCGCGGCGCGAGTCCAAGATCAGATCGACCGATACAACACCATCCGCGACACCCTCGACACTGAGGTCCGGCCCACGCTCCCCGCAGCCGCGGAAGGCGCCCTCGACACCGTCATCGCCGTTCTCGATGACGCGATCGCCCGACAGCAGGCCGTCCACGATCGCCTCGCGGAAGCTGCAACGGACGTTCAGGGGGACAACGCTTCCGCTCAGGACTCCCACCAGGAGATCCTCGTCGCGATCGCCGAAGCGAAGACTGCTGTACAGAAAGCGCAGAGCGCGTACACCGACGATCTGAAGCCGCAACTGGATCTCCTGTCGTCGACGCTCTCGCGCCTCGACTCGGACGTCTCAGTCGTGCGTAGTGACCTCGCCGGCGTATCCGCCAGCTTGTCCGGTTCAGCGGACTCCGTGCTGACGGCCATCGATCGCGGCAAGACCGTCGCCAGCGGGATATCCACCTCACTGGACGAACTGGCCGACCGATTCGGCGACCTCGATCGGGCGCTCGGAACCGCAGCTGACACCGGTGATCTCAGCGAGCTCCGCGACATCATCGGAGGCGACCCCGGCGTTCTCGCCGCCTCACTGGCAGAACCCGTCCGGGTCGACCGCACGGCGGTATTCCCCGTCGCCGGCTTCGGCGCTGCCATGGCGCCCCTCTACACCATCCTCGCGCTCTGGGTCGGAGCGTTGCTGATGACAGTCACCATCCGGGTCGACGTCAACCACAACACGCTTCCTGGCGCCCCAGCACTCACGACGACCCAGAAGTACCTCGGACGATATGGCATCTTCGGACTCGTCGGCCTCGCCCAGAGCACACTCCTCACCCTCGGGCTCATCCTGTTCGTCCGCATCGAGCCAGCACACCCACTGCTCATGGTCCTCGCCGGATGGCTGACTTCCCTCGTCTTCACCCTCATCGTCTACACCGCGGTCGTCACGTTCGGCAATGCCGGAAAGGCGCTGTGCGTGCTCCTCCTCGTCATCCAGATCTCCGGATCCGGCGGCGCGTACCCTCTCCAGCTGCTGCCGGATTGGTTCCAGAGCATCAGCCCGTTCTTGCCAGCCACCTATGCGATCCAGGCCATGCGGTCGGCGATTGCCGGCGTCTACGCGGCGGACTTCTGGATCTCGCTTCTCCTCCTCGCCCTCTTCATCGTCCCGGCCTTGCTGCTCGGCCTGGTGCTGCGGCGGCCCCTGATCGCATACAACCGGGGCATGTCGGAGGCGCTTGAATCAACCAAGCTCATGTGAGTGTCCGCGAGAGGTGATCATGTCCACGCAAGAGTCTCCCGCCCGGCCGGACTCGGTTCCTACCCGCGAGCGCAGAAGTGACGCCACAACCAACCACAACGCACTTCTGCACGCTGCGCAGGCCGTGCTCGCAGAGAATCCACAGGCATCCCTCGACACCATCGCGCAAGCAGCCGGCCTGTCGCGACGGGCTCTCTACGGCCACTTCCCCGACCGGGAGACCCTGCTGAAAGAGGTCATCGCGCTCGGCGCTGAGCGGTTCAATGCGATCGCCGACGTCATCGACGACACCGACCCACGCGTCGCTCTGGCCCGCCTCGCCGTGCGCCTTTGGCGCGAAGCTTCAGCAGTGCGCGCCGCCGCCAATATCGCCCTTAGTGAAGCCCATGTCGCAGAGACAGTCCGTTCGCTCGCGCCCCTTCGACGACGTATCCGCGAGCTCACAGATACCGGCACGGCAGCGGGGGCCTTCCGAAGAGACGTCTCGCCCGAAGTCCTCGCCATCCTCATCGAAGAGACAGCCCGAGCCACTCTGCGCCAGACTCGCCTGGACGCGGAGAGTGGTCCGTCAGCCATCGCGCGAGTCGTGCTCAGCATCGTGGGCCTGTCGTGGACCGAGCAGGCCGAGCTCATCGAGTCGAACCCCGACATCGTGGCCCAAGCATGATCGGAATCGACCGACGTGATCGTTGTGAAGGCGAGCCGGACAGCCGACGGCTTCGAGAAGTTTCAAGCGCACGATGACTCTGCCATGGTCATCGGGTCGGTCCGCTCCATCGAGGAGATGTCGCATCATCCGCCGCGCGTCGCCCCACGTAAGCTCTTTCGGTGGGAATCGGAGAGTGGGTCGCGCCCCGGCGCCTGGGACGTGACTTCCGCTGGCTCCTGGCGTCGTCGTGGACGAGCAACATCGGCGATGGGATCGCGCTCGCGGCATCCCCTCTGCTGATCGCCTCGATGACGGATTCGCCGGTGCTCGTGGCATCCGGCGCCGTCATGCAGTTCCTTCCGTGGCTGCTCTTCGGCCTCCACGCGGGAGCGATCGCCGACCGGGTCGACCGTCGCGTGCTGATCATGTGCGCCAACGGCGTCCGGGCTCTCGTCCTCGTGGCGCTGTGTGCGTTCTTGATCACGGGCACGGCGAGCATCTGGATTGTGCTCGCGGTGGCCTTCGTCTACGGGTGCGCCGAGGTGTTCGTCGACACCACGAGCAGCACGCTCCTGCCGATGATGGTCAAGAAGAAGGATCTGGGCATCGGCAACGCACGGCTCCAGGCCGGCTTCCTGGTCGCGAACCAGTTCGGCGGACCGCCGCTGGGCGCCTTCCTCTTCGCGCTCGGCTCGTTCTGGCCGTTCGCCGTGCAGGCGATCTGCGTTGCGCTCGCCGTCGTGCTCATCTCGCGCATCGCCCGCACCCGAGTCCCCGCCCGTGAGAGCGACGGAGGGCGCACCGCCGTCCACACCGACATCGTCGAGGGGATCCGGTGGTTGTGGCGGAACCCTCCGGTGCGCACCCTCGTCATCATCATCCTCACGTTCAACATCACGTGGGCAGCCCCTTGGGGCGTGCTCGTGCTGTACGCGACCGAGCATCTTCAGATGGGGCCGGTCGGATACGGTGCGCTCACGACCGCGTCGGCCATCGGGGGCCTGCTGTCCACCGTCAGCTTCGGCTGGCTCGAGCGCCGGTTCTCGTTCGCGACCCTCATGCGCGTCTGTCTCAGCGCCGAGGTCGCGATGCACCTCGCCTTCGCCCTGACGACGTCGGGCGCCGTCGCCTTCGTCATCATGATCGCCTTCGGCGCGTACGCCTTCGTCTGGGGGACGATCTCCACGACGGTCCGCCAACGACTCGTCCCGCACGAGCTCCAGGGCCGGATCGCGTCGGTCAACATTGTGGGCGTCTTCGGCGGGCTCGTCATCGGTCAGGCGATCGGCGGGGTGATCGCCCAGTTCTGGAGGCTGACGGCGCCGTGGTGGTTCGCCTTCGCGGGTGCGGCGGTGACCCTGGTGCTCGTCTGGCGCCCCATCAGCCACCTCGCTGCGGCGCGCGTCGATGACGGGACGGATGCCGCGGGCTGAGGCGCTGGGCGACCCGCGGCATCCGGTCGATCACAGGTCGGCGACGCGGATCAGGACCTTGCCCACGGTCGCGGCTTCGACCGCGTCGTGGGCGGCTGCGGTCTCCGCCAGCGGGAACCACGTCAGCGGCAGGCCCGCCTCCTCGCCGACGGGCAGGGCGCCGTCCTCGAGGGCGCGCGTGATGTCGGCGACGGCGGCATCGAGCGCGGGTTCGCCGACCGTGTAGAGCAGGACGCCCTGGACCCGGATGTTCTTCGCGAAGGTGGGCCGGATCGGCATGCTGAACGTGTCGCCGTTGTCGTCGGCGTAGAACGCGATGACGGCGTGCCCGGCGGCGATCTCGGCGTCGAGAGCGGCGTTGGTCGCCAGCGACACCTCGACGATCTGGTCGACGCCCTCGGGGGCGATGTCCCGCACCCGCGCCGCCACGTCCTCCCGCGTGTAGTCGATGACGTGATGCGCGCCGGCCGCGCGCGCGAGCTGCGCCTTCGCATCGGAGCTCACCGTGGTGAGGACGGTCGCACCCGCCCAGCGGGCGAGCTGGATCGCGGCGTGGGCGACGGCGCCGGCGCCGCCCTGCACGAGAACGGTGCGTCCGGCGAGCGCGCCGGGCGACAGCCGAGCGGGTCCGTCCTCGTGCACCGTCAGTGCGCGGTGCGCGGTCACGGCCGGCACGCCGAGACTGGCCGCGGTGGCGAAGTCGACGCCCTCCGGAAGGCGGACGGCGCGGGATGCCGGGACGACCGTGTACTCCTGCGCGGTGCCCGTGGGGCGCTGGTGCTGCGCGAGGTGCACCCACACGCGGTCGCCGACCGCGAGGTCGTCGACTCCCTCGCCGAGGGCGTCGACGACGCCGGCGCCGTCCTGGTTCGGGACGGTCTCGGCGAAGGAGGCTCGCTGGGTGCCGCCGGAGCGGGACTTCCAGTCGGTCGGGTTCACTCCCGAGACCGCGACGCGGACCCGCACCTCACCGGGCCCGGGGTCGGCGACCTCGCGGTCGACGAGGGACAGGACGTCGGATGCGCCCGGGGAGCCGTAGACGATCGCCTTCATACCGGGCGCAACCCCTCGTGACCCCCGCGCATTCCGACACCGGCCGTTTGCCAGGCGCCGTGTGCGAGGCTCGAGGGGCGGCACGAGTTTCGTGTCGCCTGCAGGAAGGGGGCCTCGTGCCCACCTGGCTCGAACACCTCTGTCACGCTCTCATCGGCCGGACGCGATCGCACGACGATCTCCCCGATCTCCGCGTGCTCCCCGCGTCCCGCGTGGACCTCGCCCGCACCCACTACCTCGTTGACGACCCCGAGCGGCGCACCCGCGACGACCGCCTCTACATCCTCCGCATCGGGCAGCGCGGCCGTCGCGGCGTCGACGTCGCCGTCCACTCGAACGGGCGCGTCGTCGGCTTCCTCCCCGACGCCTCCGCGGCGAAGCTCGCCGAGCCGCTGCTGCGCCTCGGCGGTGCCGCGATCGTGAACGGCGCCGGCCCCCGTCCGGGGACGACGCGGCTGCGGGTCGACCTCCCGACGGCGGAAGCGATGCGCTCCTTCGCTCCGGTGGGCGGACCCACGGCGTACTGATCACCGTCCACTGAGGTCCTCTGACAGGCTTTCCCTGTGATCGAGACTCTTCTCGGCCTGGTGGTCGCGCTCCTGGTCGTCGCGTCGACGACGGTGATCGGCCGGCGGGCGGGTATCGCCGCGCCGATCCTGATGGTCGCCGTGGGCGTCGGCGGCAGCTTCCTCCCGATGTTCGACGACTTCGTCCTCGACCCGGAGTGGATCCTGCTCGGCATCCTGCCCCCGCTGCTGTACTCGGCAGCGGTCTCGATGCCGGCGATGCACTTCCGGCGCGAGTTCGGCGCCATCGCCGGGCTGTCGGTCTTCCTCGTCATCGGCACCGCCCTCGCCCTGGGCCTCTTCTTCATGATCGCGATCCCCGATCTCGGTTTCGCGTGGGGAGTCGCCCTCGGCGCCATTGTGAGCCCCACCGACGCCGTCGCGACCTCGATCATCAAACGCACGCCCGTGTCGAAGCGGGTCGTCGCGATCCTCGAGGGAGAGAGCCTGCTCAACGACGCGACGGCGCTCGTGCTGCTGCGCACCGCGGTCGCCGCGGCCGCGGCATCCTTCTCCTTCTGGGGTGCCGTCGGCACCTTCGCCTACGCCGTCGTCGTCGCGGTCCTGATCGGTGCGGTGCTCGGCTGGCTCAACCTGACGGTGCGCAAGCGCGCGACCGACCCGACCGTCAACACGGTCCTCTCGTTCACCGTGCCGTTCCTCGCGGCCGTCCCGGCGGAACTCCTCGGCGCCTCGGGCCTCGTCGCCGCCGTCGTCGCCGGCATCATCACCGGAGTGGGCGGTCCGCGCGTCTTCTCGGCGCGCAATCGGCTGTCCGACGCGCAGAACTGGCGCACAGTCGAGCTGATCCTCGAGGGGTTCGTGTTCCTCTTCATGGGTCTGCAGCTGACCTCGATCCTCACCGACGTCGAGGAGGCGCACGAGGGCATCGCGCCCGCTCTCCTCATCGCGGCCGGCGCGTGGCTCCTGACGGTGATCGTGCGGGCCGCGTACGTGGCACCGTTGCTCGCGCTGCTGTCGATGAGCGCGCGTCGCGTCCGCCGCCTCCAGCCCCGCCTCGAGACGATCGCGCAGCGCCTCGAGACCGAGGAGGGCGAGGCGCAGCTCGTCGATGCGTTCGCCCGCCGCGGCCGGCGCGTCTCGCGGGGAACCGTGCGCCGCTTCGGTCCGCGCGTGACGCGCGGACTCGCCGACATCCGCTACTTCCAGAAGGCGCCGCTCGGATGGCGCGAGGGCACCCTCGTCGTCTGGGCGGGGATGCGGGGCGCCATCACGCTCGCTGCGGCGCAGACGCTCCCCGAGGACACCCCGCTGCGCTCCGTGCTCGTCCTCATCGCCTTCGCCGTCGCCGTCGTCTCCCTCGTCGGGCAGGGCGCCTCGGTCGCGCCGCTCGTCGACGCGCTCACCCCCGCTGGTTCGGCCGACGAGTCGCGCGAGCGCGAGAAGGAGGAGCGGCGGCACATCCTCGAGCTCCTCCGCGAGCGCGCGGCCGACGTCCCCGCTCCGGACCGCTCGGCCGACCTCGACCGTGCCCGGGCGTTCCAGGTCGAGAGCGACTACCGCCTCGCCGAGATCGACGTCCAGCGCCGCGCGCTGCTCGACGCGCGCGACACCGGCACCTTCGATGCGGACGTGCTCGCGCACGAACTCGCGGTGATCGACGCCGCCCAGATCGCGATCGAGTTGCGCACCGGCCGCGAGTGAGGTCCGTCAGCGATCCAGCGCGCGGGCGATGTCCTCGACGTCGCGCTCGTCGTTGAAGACATGCAGCGCGACGCGCGCGTTGCCGGCGCGGCTCGACGCGACGATCCCCGCGGCGCGCAGCCGGCCGATGTCCGCACCGCTCTCGTCCCGCCAGGTCACGATCGGCGTCGCCCGCGCCGGAGCCGGCAGGTCGAGCCGCTCCCGCAGCGCGGCCGCGAGGCCCGTGACCTCGTCGCTCAGCGCCCGCGGGTCCGCTCCTGCGAAGAGGGCGAGTGCCGGCTCGGCCCCCGTGAACGCCTGCCACGCGGGCGAGACGTCGAACCGTCGAGCGGATGCCGCCAGGGTCGCGTCCGTGCCGTAGCACGACGCCCACGGGTCCGCGCCCGCGTACCAGCCCGCCTGGCGCGGACCGATCGTCGCGGCGAAGTCCTCGCGGAGCGCGAGGAACGCGACGCCGCGGGGCGCGCACAGCCACTTGTAGGCGTGGCAGACCAGCGCATCGAAGGCGCCGGCGGCCACCGGCATCCAGCCGACGGCCTGCGTCGCGTCGCAGAGCGTGCGCGCACGGTGGCGCCGCGCCGCCGCGACGATCGCGTCGGCGTCGGCGACGGCACCCGTCGCGGACTGCACGATCGAGAACGCCACGAGGGTCGTCGCCGCGTCGACCGCGTCGGCGAGCGCGTCGAGCGGCGCCGTCCGCACGGTGATGCCCCGACCGGCGTGGACGAACGGGAGGACGAGCGACGAGAACTCGCCCTCGGGGCACAGGACGACGGCGCCCTCGGGCAGGGAGGCCGCGAGGAGGCTCACCATCGCCGAGGTCTGCGCGCCGAGCGCGACGGCGGCGGGGTCCACCCCGACCAGTCGCGCGAACGATGCGCGGCACCGCTCGGCGCTCGCGGCGTACCGGATCGGGTCGGGCCACGCGTCGAGGTCGTCCCGGACCGCGTCGCGGCTGGCGAGGGGCGGGATGCCGGCGGTGCAGGCCGCGACGTATCCTCGCGCGTCGGGGAACGCGTCGCGGACGTCGGCGGGGGAGAGGGCCATGACTCCATCGTCCCGATCCGCGATCGAGTGCACCATGGCAGGTATTGCATCGAGTGCATGACATGGCGTTATATGTCTGGATGCCGCAACCCGTTCCCGACCTCTCCGTCGCCGAGCTCCGCATCGTCAAGGCGGTGGGGGACAGGGGGTCCGTGACGGCCGCCGCGACGGCGCTCGGGTACAGCCAGCCCGCCGTGAGTCAGCAGATCCGCCGCCTCGAGACGCGGCTGGGGATGGCGGTCGTGGAGCGGGTGGGACGGCGGATGCGGCTCACCGAGGCCGGGCGCATCCTCGCCCGCCACGCCACGTCGATCACGACGGCGCTCGGCGCGGTGGCCGGTGAGCTCGCCGACCTCGGCGGCGGCCGGATCGGCACGGTGCGGCTCGTCGGGTTCCCCTCCGCTTCGCCGACGATCCTCCCGCGCCTCATGCGCCGGCTCGCCGCATCCGACCCGGGTCTCTCGCTGACGTACGTCGAGGCGGAACCGCCCGAGGCGGTCGCCGCCGTCCGCGCCGACCGGGCCGACATCGCGTTGACCTTCAGCCACCCGGGCGACGGCACCGACGCGCACGGCGACAGCATCCGGGGGCTCGACGCCCGCCGCATCGGCGCCGACGACCTCCTCCTCGTGCTGCCCGACGGGCACGCCCGCAGCACCGAGGACGTCGTCGACCTCAGGGCGCTCGCCGACGACGATTGGATCGCGGGATGCCCGCGGTGCCGCAGCCACCTGCTGGACTCCTGCGAACGCGCGGGATTCGCGCCCCGCATCCGTTTCGAGACCGACAACGTCGCCGCCGTCGAGCAGCTGGTCGCGCAGGGTGTGGGCGTCGCGACGCTGCCGCGGCTCGCGGTGGCGTCCTTCCCCCTCGTCGCCGGCGTGATCACCCGCCCGCTGGCGTCGAGGGACCGGCGCGAGCTCCACGCCGTCTCGGCGCGCGGGGCGGCGGGCGTCCCGGCCGTCGCGACCGTGCTGTCGCACCTCGCCGCCGCGGTCGGCGACATGACGGCACCCGGCCCGGAGGTCCCCGCGGCGAAGTAGGGTGAGCCCCATGCAGCAGCGACCTCTCGCCTCCACCGGCCGTTCCGTCTCCGCCATCGGCCTCGGCACGTGGCAGCTCGGTGCCGACTGGGGGGACGTCTCCGAAGCCGATGCGCTCGACGTCCTCGCCGTCTCCGTCGAGGCCGGCGTCACCCTGTTCGACACCGCCGACGTCTACGGCGACGGTCGCAGCGAGACCCTCATCGGCCGCTTCCTGGCGTCGCACCCGGGCCACGGCGTGACCGTGGCGACCAAGATGGGGCGGCGCCTCGCGCAGGAACCCGAGAACTACACCCCCGAGAACTTCCGCGCGTGGACCGACCGGTCACGGCGCAACCTCGGCGTCGACACGCTCGATCTCGTGCAGCTGCACTGCCCGCCGTCGGCGGTGATCGACGCCGACGAGACCTACGACGCCCTCGACGCCCTCGTCGACAGCGGTGCGATCGCCGCGTACGGCGTCTCGGTCGAGACCTGCGCGCAGGCCCTCTCCGCGATCTCGCGGCCCGGGGTGACCAACGTGCAGATCATCTTCAACCCGTTCCGGCTGAAGCCGCTCGACGAAGTGCTGCCGGCCGCCGAGGCCGCCGGCGTCGCGATCTTCGCCCGGGTGCCGCTCGCCTCCGGCCTCCTCAGCGGACGCTACACCGCATCGACCTCGTTCGCGGCGAGCGACCACCGCACCTTCAACCGGCACGGCGAGGCGTTCGACCGCGGTGAGACGTTCTCGGGCGTCGACTTCGAGACGGGTCTCGTCGCGGTGGACGAGCTCAGCGCGGCGCTGCCCGACGGCGTGTCGCTGCCGGCGGCATCCCTCGCCTGGATCGCGTCCCGTCCAGGCGTCACCTCCGTCATCCCGGGCGCGCGCACGACGGCGCAGGCGAGAAGCAACGCCGACGCCGGCGCGATCGACCCCGCCGTCCTCGACACGTTCGCGGCCGCCGTCGTCGACGTGTACGACCGCCGGCTTCGCGCGGACATCCACCCGCAGTGGTGATCGGGGTGGGGATGCCGCGCGCCGCCGTGCGCGCGACATCGCTACCGTGAGGGCATGATCGTCGAGGCCTCCGGGGTGCTGTTCCGCTGGGAGTCGCGGAGGGACGACTGGTACTTCGTCCCCCTCCCGGCGGAGGTGAGTGCGGACATCCGCGAGGTACCGCGACCCGGGCGGGGATTCGGATCCGTCCCGGTGGGCGCGACGGTCGGGTCGTCGTCCTGGCGCACCTCGATCTTCCCCGACGCGGCGCGTGGGGTGTACGTCCTGCCGCTGAAGCGCTCGGTCCGCGAGCGCGAGGGGATCTCCGAGGGGGACACGGTCTCCGTCCGTCTCGACGTCCAGGACGGCTGAGCCGTGTCCGTGCCCTGGGCCGCACTCACGGATCCCGTCGCGATCGCCGCGGTCGTCCTCGCCTACGTCTGGCTGGCCGTCGCCTCGGTCGTCCTCGCGGTCATCGACGTCCGCACGCACCGGTTGCCCAACGCGTGGGTGCTCCCCGGCTACCCCGTGCTCGGCGGGCTGCTGCTCGTCGCGTGCCTCGCGGGAGCCCCGTGGTCGTCCCTCCTGCGCGCCGCCGTCGGAGGCGCCGCGCTGTTCGTCTTCTACCTCCTGCTGCGCGCGGCAGGAGGCGGGATGGGCGGGGGAGACGTGAAACTCGCCGGCGTCCTCGGTATGGCGCTCGGGTGGGTGGGGTGGTCCGCGCTCGCCGTCGGCGCTGTGGCCGGGTTCGTCTTCGGCGGCGTGTACGGCGCGCTGCTGCTCGCGACCCGACGCGCCTCCCGGCGCACCGCGGTCGCCTTCGGACCGTGGATGCTGCTGGGCGCCTGGACCGGGATCCTCCTCGGCGGCGACGTGGCGGACCGTCTCAGCCTGTGACGTCGCGGGCGGTGCGTGCCAGATCCGCCTCGACGACGCAAGGGGAGCGGGGTCGGTGCGTCCGCCTCGCTACCGTGAGGACATGGCCGATCGCACGAAGACCCCGCTCGTCCCGCGCCTGATCGCCCGCGCGCTGTCATGGCGGCTCGTGCGGGCCTACCTCCGCTACAGCGAGCGGCGCGGCCCCCTCCTGGCCGACAGCGTGACCTATCGCACACTGTTCAGCGTGTTCGCGGGCGTTCTGCTCGGCTTCTCCGTCGCCGCGCTCTGGCTGTCGGGCAACCCGCAGGCCTGGCAGAGTCTCATCGACGCGGTCGACGGAGTGATCCCCGGTCTCGTGGGCGAGGGCGGCGTCATCGACCCCGAGAAGCTCGGTCAACCGATCGCGTTCTCGCTCACCGGCGTGTTCTCCCTCGTGGGTCTCGTCCTCGCGGCGATCGGCGCGATCGGGTCGCTGCGCACCTCGCTGCGGGTGATCGCCGACAAGGTCCACGACGACACCCTGTTCATCATCGTCCTCGGCCGCAACCTCGTCCTGGCCGTCGTCATCGGGGTCGGGCTCGCAGCCGCGGCGGTCGCGACCGTCCTTGGGACGGCGGGCGTCGGTCTGGTCGCCGATGTCCTGGGTGTCTCCGCCGACAGCCCGGTGACGGTCGGCTTGAGTGCCGCGGTCGGCATCCTCGTCACCTTCGTCCTCGACACGGCGGTCGTCGCGCTCCTGTTCCGCACGCTCTCGGGTGTGCGCGCGCCCGCGCGGGCGCTCTGGACCGGGGCTCTGCTGGGCGGTTTCGGCCTGACCGTGCTGCAGCAGCTGTCGAGCCTGTTCGTCGGGGGCGCCGGCTCCAACCCGCTGCTCGCCACCTTCGCCTCGCTCATCGCGCTGCTGCTGTGGATCAACCTGTCGTGCCAGGTCATCCTCATCGCCTCGGCGTACATCGTGGCGGCCACGCTCGAGAGCGGGGACCGCGTCCGCCGCGTGCACGGCGCCACGACGCTGATCGAGCGCCGCGTGCAGACCGCCGAGGACCAGGTGAAGGCGGCCGCTGACGAGCTGCAGGCGGCCCGGGACGCCCTCGCCGCCGAACGGGCGAAGGACTGACACCCCCGCTCCTTCGTCACCGCTGTGTGAACTCTGGCGCATCCACTCGATGCGCACCGTCCGGGTGTGTACCGTCGTACCGTGAAGAACCCGCGACTTCAGCCGA
Source organism: Microbacterium sp. CnD16-F (assembly GCF_024124465.1). Lineage (NCBI taxonomy): Bacteria > Bacillati > Actinomycetota > Actinomycetes > Micrococcales > Microbacteriaceae > Microbacterium > Microbacterium sp. CnD16-F. The sequence goes on along the minus strand of NZ_JAMXSA010000005.1, from coordinate 23,461 downwards.
CCCACCCGATCGCCCTCGCGCCCGTGCAGTCGCCCGAGCCCACCGTCGACGGGTTCGTGACGCAGTACCTGCGCAATCTCAACAACGGCCGCGGCGTGGCCCTGTCGACCTCGACGGCCAACGATCGCTACTTCGCGCTCGCCGCCACCGTGCGCGACTACCTCATGGCGCGGTGGCTCGAGGACGTGCGTCGGCAGCGGTCGACCCAGGCCAAGGGCGTCGCCTACCTCTCGGCGGAATACCTGCTCGGTCGGCAGCTCGACAACAACCTCCTGGCGACGGGACTCACCGACATCGCCGCCGAGGCCCTCGTCGCGTGCGGTCTCGACCTGGAGGACGTCCGCGCGCTCGAGGTCGAGCCGGGTCTCGGCAACGGCGGCCTCGGCCGCCTCGCGGCCTGCTTCATCGACTCGCTCGCGACGCTCGGCGTGCCGAGCATCGGTTACGGCATCCGGTACGAGTACGGCATCTTCCGTCAGACGTTCGTCGACGGACAGCAGGTCGAGCAGGCCGACTCGTGGCTCGCGCTGGGCTCGCCGTGGGAGTTCCCCCACCCCGAAGCGGCGCAGACCATCTCGTTCGGCGGCCACACCGAGCAGTACGACGACGAGGGCGTCACGCGCACGCGTTGGGTGCCGTCGTGGAACGTCCTCGCCGTGCCGTACAACTACATGGTCCCGGGCTACCACAACGGCCGCGTCAACACGCTGCGCCTGTGGAGCGCACAGGCCACCCAGGGTTTCGACCTGCGCGTCTTCAACGCCGGCGACTACCAGGAGGCCGTGCGCGCGCAGACCTACGCCGAGAACATCTCGAAGGTGCTCTACCCCGAGGACTCCACCCCGCAGGGCAAGGAGCTGCGCCTGCAGCAGCAGTACTTCTTCGTCGCGGCATCCATCAGCGATTTCGTGAACCTCATCCTGCCGAGCGACTTCGATCTCGCGAAGCTGCCGGACCGGGTCATCTTCCAGCTCAACGACACCCACCCCGTCATCGGTGTCCCCGAGTTGATGCGCGTCCTCGTTGACGAGAAGAAGCTCGAATGGGATGCCGCCTGGCAGATCACCCGGCAGTGCTTCGCCTACACCTGCCACACCCTGCTGCCCGAGGCGCTCGAGGTGTGGCCCGCAGACCTGCTCGGCAGGCTCCTGCCGCGCCACCTCGAGATCATCTACCGGATCAACGACGAGTTCCTCGACGAGGTCCGCGAGCGCTTCGGCGACGACGAGGAACGGATCCGGCGGATGTCGATCATCTCGCCCGACGGTGCGGTGCGGATGGCCTACCTCGCCACTGTCGCCGGCTCCAAGGTCAACGGTGTCGCCGAGCTGCACTCGCAGCTGCTGCGCGAGAAGGTGCTGCCGGACTTCGACGAGTTCTTCCCCGGCAAGTTCACGAACGTCACGAACGGGGTCACGCCGCGCCGGTTCATCCGTCTCGCCAACCCCGGACTGTCGCGCCTCATCACCGACACGATCGGACCGGGCTGGCTCACCGACCTCGACCGGCTGCGCGAGCTCGAGGACTACGCCGACGACACCGCCTTCCACGCCGCGTTCCGCGCGGTGAAGGCGTCCAACAAGCGCGCGCTCGCCCGCACCCTCGCCGACCGCGACGGGTTCGCCGTGGCCGACGACCATCTGCTCGACGTCATGGTGAAGCGCCTGCACGAGTACAAGCGCCAGACGCTCAAGCTCCTCCACATCATCACGGAGTACGACGCCATCGCCTCGGGCCGCGTCACACCCGACCAGGTCACCCCCCGCACCTTCGTGTTCGGCGCCAAGGCCGCTCCCGGCTACGCGATGGCCAAGCGCATCATCCACCTCATCAACGCCGTCGGCAGCGTCGTCAACTCCGACCCGCGGGTCGAGGGGCGCCTCGCGGTCCTGGTCCCGCCCAACTACAACGTCACCCTCGCCGAGCGGGTCGTCCCGGCGGCGGACCTCTCCGAGCAGATCTCGCTCGCCGGCAAGGAGGCCTCCGGCACGGGCAACATGAAGTTCGCCCTCAACGGTGCGCTGACCATCGGCACCGACGACGGCGCGAACGTCGAGATCCGCGAGCTCGTGGGCGACGAGAACTTCTTCCTGTTCGGGATGTCCGAGCCCGAGGTCGCCGACCTGCAGACGCGCGGATACCACCCCATCGACTTCGTGCGCGCCGACGAGAACCTCTCGCGGGCGCTGGACCTCGTCTCCTCGGGCGCGTTCTCGGGCGGAGACGGATCGGTGTTCGAGCCGGTGGTGTCGAACCTGATCCACCACGACCCGTTCATGGCGCTCGCGGACTACACGGACTACATCGCGGCGCAGAAGCGCGTCGATGCGCTCTACGCCGATCAGGATGCCTGGACCCGCGCCGCGATCCTCAACGTGGCGCGCTGCGGGTTCTTCTCCTCCGACCGGTCGATGCGCGACTACATCGACCGCATCTGGCACACGCCGCCCCTCGTCTGACGGCCGCGGATAGCACCGCGGTGACCGGCTGACAAGTCGCGGCGGAGCCGTCGGGGCGCCGGGTTAGAGTCGGTGTCGGAGGTACATCATGGCAATCGCACGACTTCACGGCGGCCCGCTCGACGGCCAGGTCATCCCGCTCGAGGAGGACACGGATCGGCTGATCCTGCCCTACAGCGAAACGCAGATCACCTACGAGCGCGCGGGTGCCGACGAGAACACCGGGGAGGGAGACGGACCCACGTCCGCCGACTTCCGCTTCGTCGCCGCGCAGGACGACATCGATCCGTCCGCCGACGAGCGCGACGACCGTTCGACCCTTGACGACTGAGCCGGAGCACTCGCTCGAGATCGAGCGCACGTACGACGTCGACGCCGGGACGCCGCTGCCCGATTGGGCTCGGCTTCCCGGCGTCGCCGGTGTCGGCGCACCCGAACCGCGAGAGCTCGACGCGCACTACCTCGACACGGCCGACGGCGCGCTGGGACGGGCGCGCGTCGCGCTCCGGCGCCGCAGCGGCGGACCCGACGAGGGCTGGCACATCAAGCGCGTGACGCCGGAAGGCAAGGCGGAGTCGCGCTGGCCGCTGGATGCCGCGGGCTCCGATGCCATCGTGGTGCCCGCGGCGATCGAGGATGTCCTCGCCCCTGTCGCATCGCCCCCGTTCGCGCCGCTCGCGCGCATCCGCAACGCCCGCACCGCGTATGCGCTCCTCGATGCGGAGGGGAATCTCCTCGCGGAGTTCGTCGACGACAGGGTCACGGCCACCGACGTCCGCCGGGGTGTCGAGACGTCCTGGCGCGAGTGGGAGCTCGAGCTCGGTCCGGCCGCGCCGACGGATGCCGCGGCCCGCGATGCGCTCTTCGCCGCGGCGGACGAGCTCGTCCGCGCCGTCGGGGGAGAGGTGTCGGGGTCGGGCTCCAAGCTCGAGCGCGCCCTCGGTCTCTGACCCCCAGGCCACAACGCGCTGACGCCGCCCCCGGCTTCGTTCGGGGCGGCGTCAGTCGTGATCGTCAGGTTACTGAAGACCCATTCGTTCCGATAGGTCTTCCCTGCCTGATCAGAGGTTGATCATGTGGCCGGCGAGGCCGTGGAAGGCCTCCTGCAGGCCCTCCGACAGCGTCGGGTGCGTGTGCACGTTCCGCGCGGCCTCGAGGGCGGTGAGGTCCCACTTCTGCGCGAGCGTCAGCTCGGGCAGGAGCTCCGACACGTCGGGGCCGATGAGGTGGCCGCCGAGCAGTTCGAGGTGCTCGGCATCCGCGATCAGCTTCACGAACCCGACCGGCTCGCCCAGGCCGTTGGCCTTGCCGTTGGCCGAGAAGGGGAACTTCGCGACCTTGACGTCGTAGCCGGCGTCGCGCGCCTGCTGCTCCGTGAGGCCGAATGAGGCCACCTGCGGCGAGCAGAACGTCGCACGCGGCATGTTGCGGTAGTCCCCGAGCGTCTGCGTCTCCGCCTTGCCGATCGTCTCGGCGGCGACGACGCCCTGCGCCTCGGCGACGTGCGCGAGCTGCAGCTTGGCGGTCACGTCGCCGATGGCGTAGACGCCGTCGACGTTCGTGCGCATGTAGTCGTCGATCTCGATGGCACCGCGGTCGGTGAGCTTGACACCGGTGTTCTCGAGTCCGAAGCCCTCGACGCGCGGGGCGAACCCGATCGACATGAGGACCTTGTCCGCCTCGATCTGCCCCTTCGCGCCGTCGGAGTTCGCGGAGTACGACACGGTGACCTTGTCGCCCGAGTCGACGACGGACTCGACCTTGGTCGAGGTGAGGATCTCGATGCCGTACTTCTTGTACTGCCGCTGGATCTCCTTCGAGACCTCGACGTCCTCGTTGGGGAGAGCGCGGTCGAGGAACTCGATGATGGTGACCTTGACGCCGTAGTTGCTCATCACGAAGGCGAACTCCATGCCGATCGCGCCGGCACCGACGATGACGATCGAGTTCGGCAGGTCGCGCGTGAGGATCTGCTCTTCGTAGGTGACGACGTTCTCGCTGAGGGTGACACCTGGCAGCAGACGCACGGTCGAGCCGGTCGAGATGATCACGTTGTCGGCCGTGACGGTCTCCTTCGAGCCGTCCTCCTTCGTGACCTCGATGGACTTCGCGTCGATGAACGAGCCGCGACCCTGGTACTCGGTCACCTTGTTCTTCTTCATGAGGAAGTGGATGCCCTTGACGTGGGTCTCGGCGACCTTGCGGCTGCGGTCCCATGCGGTGCCGAAGTCGAAGTTCACGTCACCGCTGATGCCGAAGAGGTCGGCCTTGTGGGTGAAGGTGTGCGCGAGGTCCGCGTTCTTCAGGAGCGCCTTGGAGGGGATGCACCCGACGTTGAGGCAGACACCGCCCCAGTACTTCTCTTCGATGATGGCGGTGGACAGTCCGAGCTGTGCGGAGCGGACGGCCGCGACATAGCCGCCGGGGCCGGCACCGAGGATGACGACGTCGTAGTGAGGCATGCGTCCAGCCTAGTCCGCTGCCGGTGGCCTAACTCCTTCGTCTCGCCCCGTCGACCGCGGACGATCGCGACCGCGATCACGACGCCGACGGCGAGGAAGATGATGCCTCCGCCCACCGCGTAGGGGACCGCGTTGAACCCTTCCGACGACCCTTCCGCCTGCTCGCCGGCCGATTCGCCGCACTCCTCGACCGCCGCGACCTTCCCGTCCTCACCCACCGAGAACGTGAACTGATCCGAGAGAGGATGCCCGTCGCTCGAGACGATCCGCCACTGGACGAGGACCGCCCCCTCGACCGGTCCGTCGACCGCCTGGGTGACGACGTTGTCCGCGACCTCGGGATCCCCGGCGGCCAGCGAACGGCACGATTCGTCGTAGACCGCCACGACCGTCGCACCCGACTCCGTCGAGGGCGTCGCACTGAACGTCAGCGAGATCTCCTCCGGGGTGGTTCCGAGGACGGCGTCGGCGGCCGGATCGGAGCTGAGCAACTCGTCGTGGGCCGCGGCGGGGGAGGCGGGAGCGAGCAGCAGCGCGGCGGCGACCGCTGCGGCGGCGATCGCGCCACCGCGACGGCGCATGCGGGGGTTCGTGGACGTCGACATGGTGGCGACGCTAATCGAACGCATGCCGCCGCTCCCCGGCCCTGTCGTCTGCGCCACGGGCCCGCTACCATGTCGCCTCGGCGTGGACCCGGCCACCGTGAGCGGGAGCGATCGGTTACTGTGGGAGAAGGAGGACATCGTGGACGAGAATCAGCGACCGGGCGGCGACATCCATCGGGGTGCCGAGACGTCGGCGCACCCGCGTCTTGTGGATTCGACGCAGACGTTCGGGCACGACTCGGACCTCTCCTTCGTGCCCTTCGGCACCGAGTTGACGGCCGCCGAGGTCGAGGCGATCAACGCCCTCCCGGCGCGTGCCGCGCTCCTCATCGTCCGGTCCGGGCCGACGGCGGGTGCGCGGTACCTGCTCGACACCGATGTGACGACCGTGGGCCGCCACCCCGAGGCCGACATCTTCTTCGACGATGTGACCGTCTCCCGGCGTCACGCGGAAATCACCCGCACGGGCGCCACGTTCGAGTTGATCGACCAGCGCTCGCTCAACGGCACCTACGTCAACGGCGAGCGTGTCGACCGCGCGACCCTCACCGACGGGGCCGAGGTGCGCGTCGGCAAGTTCCGCCTCAACTTCTTCGTCGCTCCGGCAGAGCGGGCGATCGGCGCGTGAGCCCGGCCGCCGCCACCCGGGGACGAGCTGCGTCCTCGGGGTCCTTGAGCATCGGCCAGGTCCTCGCCCGTTTGAGCCCGGAGTTCCCCGCCCTCACCGCGAGCAAGCTCCGCTTCCTCGAGGTGCAGGGGATCGTCACGCCCGTCCGCACCGAGTCCGGGTACCGCAAGTTCTCCGCCGCCGACGTGGAGCGGCTGCGCACGGCCCTGAGCATGCAGCGTGATTTCGGCATCCCGTTGGCCCGGATCCGCGAGTACCTCGAGGAGCACGGCGACGATGTGGCGCCCGTCCCGCCGGCATCCATCGTCCAGACCTCGCGTCGCTACCGTCGTGACGAGCTCCTCAGCACCGCCGGCGCCTCGGCGACGCTGCTGAACGAAGCGGTGTCCGCCGGTCTCATCGCGCCCTCCGACTCGTTCGACGAGCGTGCGCTCGGCGTGCTCCGTTCCCTCGTCGCGCTCGACGCGCACGGGATCCAGCCCCGCCACATCCGCACCATCCGGCAGAGCGCCGAGCGCGAGGTGTCGCTGATCGAGAGCGCCATCGCCCCGCTGCTGCGCCGCGCGGATGCCGGTTCCCGAGCGAAGGCCAACGAGATCGCACCCGAACTGGCCCGTCGGCTGGAAGAGATCCGACAGGTGTTCGTCGCCGCAGCGCTCGATCGTCTGACCCCGTGACCGTCCGCGACACGCCGGACGCGACGAGTCGGATGTCGTTGCCGGAGGCACCTCGGTCCTCTAGCGTGGAATCACCGATCACCCGCAGGAGGCCCCGATGACCGCGCACGATGCGCTGGGCGAGCAGAAGTTCTCGACCGAACTCCTGTTCACTGACGGCCTCCCCGAGATGGACGACGAAGTCGGTTACCGCGGAGCCCAGGCGGCACGCGCTGCCGGCATCACCTACCGGCAGCTCGACTACTGGGCCCGTACCGAGCTCGTCGAGCCCACGGTCCGCGGCGCGAACGGTTCGGGATCGCAGCGGCTCTACGGGTTCCGCGACATCCTCGTTCTGAAGCTCGTGAAGCGGCTCCTCGACACGGGGATCTCGCTCCAGCAGATCCGCATCGCCGTCGATCAGCTGCGCGCGGCGGGTATCCGCGATCTTGCGGGGACGACCCTCATGAGCGACGGTGCGTCGGTGTACCTCTGCACCTCCAACGACGAGGTCATCGACCTCGTCAGCCGCGGGCAGGGCGTCTTCGGCATCGCCGTCGGCAAGGTCCTCCGCGAGGTCGAGACCACCCTGGTCGACTTCGAGGCCCAGCAGCCGGAACAGGTCGACGAGCTGGCTGCTCGTCGGGCCGCGCGCTCCGCCTGACGCACGCCGCATTCCCGCACGCGCGGAGGATGCTCTCGCGCGTCCGGGTGCCGGACGGTCAGGCGGGGGAGGCGGCGCCCGAGACGGGGATGCGACCCGTGCGGACGATCCGGTCGAGCAGCGAGTCGAAGTCGGCGGCGAGTTCCTGCGCGGAGTCGCCGGGCCAGATGTGCAGCGGCTTCGCCGCACCCTGCGCCTGCTGCAGGGAGGTGCGCTCGGGGAGCTGGGGGGTCAGCACGAGCGGCCCGAACATGTCGCGCAGTTCCTTGATGCGGAACTGGTGCTCGATGGACTGCGGGCGGACGCGGTTGACGACGATGCCGAGGGGCTGCAGGCGGGGGGACAGGCCGCGGCGGATCTCCTCGATCGCGCGGAGCGCACGGTCCGCTGCCGCGACGGAGAAGAGGCCCGGCTCGGTCACGACGACGACGCGGTCGGATGCCGCCCACGCGGTGCGCGTGAGGGCGTTCAGCGATGGCGCGCAGTCGATGAGCACCAGGTCGTAGTCGGCCTCGATGGTCGCGAGGGCCTCCTCGAGCTTCCACACGTCGCGGACGCTCGGGTGCGGACCGTCGAAGTTGATCGCGGAGGGGCTGCCGATCATGACGTCGATCGTGCCGGGGTGCACTTTCGCCCAGCCGCTCGAGGTGATGGCCTGACGGACCACCTTCTCCTTGGGGTTGGCGAGGACGTCGGCGACGTTGAGCCGACCCGCCACCTGGATGTCCATGCCCGTCGACACGTCGGACTGCGGGTCCAGGTCGACGACAAGGGTCCGCACCCCGCGCGCGAACGCCGCGGAGGCGAGGCCCAGGGTCACGGTCGTCTTGCCGACGCCACCTTTGAGGGAGCTGACGGAGAGTACGTGCACAAGCGACCACGTTACCGTCCCCTAGGCTGTGAGGGTACTCAGCCCGTACCTCGGCGGCCCCGACGGAGTGGCCCCGCACCCAGTGAGGTGAAGAGCATGTTTCGCAAGATTCTGGTCGCCAATCGCGGAGAGATCGCCATCCGCGCATTCCGCGCCGCGTATGAGCTCGGGGCGCGGACGGTCGCCGTCTTCCCGTATGAAGACCGCTACTCGCTGCACCGGCTGAAAGCCGACGAGGCGTACCAGATCGGCGAGGTGGGCCACCCCGTCCGCGCGTACCTCGACGTCGACGAGATCATCCGCGTTGCGCTCGAGAGCGGCGCCGATGCGATCTACCCGGGCTACGGATTCCTGTCGGAGAATCCCGAGCTGTCCGCGAAGGCCGCCGACCATGGGATCGCCTTCATCGGTCCGTCCTCGACGGTGCTCGAGATGGCCGGCAACAAGGTCACCGCCAAGCAGCATGCGATCGCCGCGGGTGTGCCGGTGCTGCGTTCGACGGAGGCGTCGGACGACATCGACGCCTTGGTCGCGCAGGCATCCGATATCGGCTTCCCGATCTTCGTGAAGGCCGTCGCCGGCGGCGGCGGTCGCGGGATGCGGCGGGTCGAGCACCCCGACGCCCTCCCGCCCGCGCTGTCGGAGGCGATGCGCGAGGCGGGGAGCGCGTTCGGGGATCCGCGTGTCTTCCTCGAGCAGGCCGTGCAGCGGCCGCGTCACGTCGAGGTGCAGATCCTCGCGGATGCGGCGGGGAACACGGTCCACCTGTTCGAGCGCGACTGCTCGGTGCAGCGTCGCCACCAGAAGGTGGTCGAGATCGCACCCGCGCCGGGCCTCTCGGACGAGATCCGCCGCGACCTCTACGCGTACGCCGTCGCGTTCGCGAAGTCCATCTCGTACGTGAACGCGGGAACCGTCGAGTTCCTCCTGGAGACCGCCGGTTCCCGTGCGGGCGAGGTCGTGTTCATCGAGATGAACCCCCGCATCCAGGTCGAGCACACCGTCACCGAAGAGGTCACCGACGTCGACCTCGTGCAGTCGCAGATGCGCATCGCCGCGGGCGCGACCCTCGAGGACCTGGGCCTGCGCCAGGAGCAGATCCACCTGCGCGGCGCTGCCCTGCAGTGCCGCATCACGACGGAGGATCCCGCGCACGGCTTCCGCCCCGACACCGGCAAGATCACGACCTACCGCTCGCCGGGCGGTGCCGGCATCCGTCTGGACGGCGGGACGACCGCGGCCGGCTCGCAGATCAGCCCGCACTTCGACTCCATGCTGGCCAAACTGACGTGCCGGGGGCGCGACTTCGAGGCCGCGGTCGTCCGCTCCCGTCGCGCGCTGGCGGAGTTCCGCATCCGCGGTGTGTCGACGAACATCCCGTTCCTGCAGCGGGTGCTCGACGACCCGGCCTTCGCCGCCGGCGACCTGAGCACGGCGTTCATCGACGAGCGGCCCGAGCTCGTGCAGGGGCGTGAGTCGAAGGACCGCGGCTCGAAGATCGTGTCCTGGCTCGCGGACGTCACGGTCAACCGCCCGAACGGCGACAGCCCGGTCCACACCGACCCCGCCGCGAAGCTGCCGGCCGTCGACCTGAATGCAGCGCCTGCCCCCGGGTCGCGGCAGCGTCTGCGCGAGCTCGGCCCGAAGGGCTTCGCCGAGGCGCTCCGCGCGCAGGACGGACTCGCCGTCACGGAGACGACCTTCCGCGACGCACACCAGTCCCTGCTCGCGACCCGCGTGCGCACGAAGGACCTCGTCCGCGTCGCCCCGCACGTCGCCCGGCTCACCCCGCAGCTGCTGTCGGTCGAGGCGTGGGGAGGTGCGACCTACGACGTCGCCCTCCGCTTCCTCGGCGAGGACCCGTGGGAGCGTCTCGACGCCCTCCGCTCCGCCCTGCCGAACGTCGCGATCCAGATGCTGCTGCGCGGTCGCAACACGGTCGGCTACACGCCGTACCCGACGAAGGTCACGGATGCGTTCGTCGCGGAGGCCGCGGCATCCGGTGTCGACATCTTCCGCATCTTCGACGCGCTCAACGACGTCAGTCAGATGCGGCCCGCGATCGAGGCGGTCCTCGCCACCGACACCGCCGTCGCCGAGGCGGCGATCTGCTACACCGGCAACCTCCTCGACCCCGCCGAGGACCTGTACACGCTCGACTACTACCTGCGCCTCGCGGAGCAGGTCGTAGATGCCGGCGCCCACATCCTCGCGATCAAGGACATGGCGGGGCTGCTGCGTCCGGCTGCCGCGGCGCGGCTCGTGTCGGCCCTCCGGGAGCGCTTCGACCTGCCGGTCCACGTGCACACCCACGACACGGCCGGCGGTCAGCTGGCGACCCTCCTCGCGGCCAGTGCGGCCGGAGCGGATGCCGTCGACGCGGCCGCCGCGCCGATGTCGGGCACGACGAGCCAGCCCTCGCTGTCGGCGCTGGTCGCCGCGCTGGCGGACACGGAGCGCGACACCGGACTCGACCTGCAGGCGGTCTCGGACCTCGAGCCGTACTGGGAGGCGGTCCGCAACCTCTACGCACCGTTCGAGTCGGGTCTGCCCGGCCCCACCGGGCGCGTCTACCATCACGAGATCCCCGGCGGCCAGCTCTCGAACCTGCGTCAGCAGGCGATCGCCCTCGGGCTGTCGGAGGACTTCGAGCTCATCGAGGACATGTACGCCGCGGCCAACCGGATCCTCGGCCGGGTCCCGAAGGTCACGCCCTCGTCGAAGGTCGTGGGCGACCTCGCCCTGCACCTCGCGGCCGTGAAGGCCGACCCGGCTGACTTCGAAGCGAACCCGGAGAAGTACGACGTGCCGGACTCGGTCGTCGGCTTCATGGCCGGCGAGCTCGGCGACCTGCCCGGCGGCTGGCCGGAGCCCTTCCGGTCGAAGGTGCTCGCGGGACGCTCCGTGAAGGTGGGCGTGACCGACATCTCCGCAGAGGATGCCGCGGCTCTCGACGCGGACTCGGCGACGCGACGCGAGAAGCTCAACCGGCTGCTCTTCCCCGCTCCGACGAAGGCGTTCCACGAGGTCCGTGACACGTTCGGCGACCTCAGCGTCCTCGACACCATCGACTACCTGTACGGGATGAAGCCGGGCCAGGAGCACGTGGTCGAGATCGAGCGGGGCGTGCAGCTCTACGTCGGTCTCGAGGCGATCGGCGAAGTCGATGACAAGGGGATGCGGACGGTCATGGCGACCCTGAACGGTCAGCTGCGGCCGGTCACCGTCCGCGATCGCTCGGTCGCCGTCGAGGCCCGCCAGGCCGAGAAGGCCGACACGTCGAAGCCGGGTCAGGTCGCCGCACCGTTCTCGGGTGTCGTCACCGTGAAGGCCGACGAGGGTGCGAAGGTGCGCGCGGGGGAGCCCGTGGCATCCATCGAGGCGATGAAGATGGAGGCGGCCATCACCGCCCCCGTCGACGGCGTCGTCGAGCGCATCGTCATCGCCCCCACCGCGCAGGTGGAGGCGGGTGACCTTTTGCTCGTGGTCCGTCCCGCGGACTAACCTGGTGCGTCGGGCTTTCCGAGGCCCCAGATCCACCAGGAGTGACCCCCGTGATGCGTGAGCGCGACAACGAGATGTCCGAGGACGTCGACAACGGTGTGCTCGAGCGCACCGACAACCTCGAGACGACCGGCATCGGCATCGTCGACGGGACGACGGCCCAGATCGACCTGACGCTCCCGGCGCTCGCGGACGATGACGACGACTACGTCGACGACGACGACATCGCCCCGGTCGGGAATGACGAGGCCGAGCGGACCTCGGACGACGGCCACGACGAGGCATCCGTCGTCTCCGCATCCCGGAGCGAGGGCGAGACTCCTGCGCCGACAGCCGACACTCAGGGCGACATCGTCGACGCGGAGGTCGTCCCGGCGACGGTCCCGCCGGTGACGGGGGTGACCCGGCGTGCGATCCACCATCCCGCGGGAGCCGACAAGCACGCCCTCGAGCGTGTGCGCGGGGTCCGCGTCGACGAGGAACCCCTGCAGTCCCGCCGTCTCGACCAGCTCTCGGCCGACCGCGAGAGCCCGGACCTGCTCACCGCCGATCGGCTCATCGACCGGTCCCGCGTCGCCGCGCCCGAGCCCGAAGGCGCCTGGCAGCGTCTCGTCTACGCCGCGAGCTTCCGTCGGGTCCTCCTCGCGGAGAGCCCGAAGGTCCGCGCACGCAAGGAGCTCGACCGCCGCATCACCGCGCCGCTCACCGGCGGAGCGAAGTTCGTGCCCGTGCTCTCGCGCAAGGGCGGCGTCGGGAAGACGAGTGTCACCACTCTGCTCGGGATGGCCCTCGCCGACGCGCGCGAGGACCGCATCATCGCCGTCGACGCGAACCCCGACCGCGGCACCCTCGCCGAGCGGATCGAGCGCACGAGCGGCAAGACCGTGCGCGACCTCGTCCGTGCGCGCGCCGACGTGACCGGGTTCAACGACCTCTCCGGGATCGTCGCGCGGGACGAGACGCGCCTCGACATCCTGGCCTCCGATGCCGACCCGCACCTGTCCGAGGCGTTCAGCGACCGCGATTACCACGACGTCGCCGCCATCGCCGCCCACTACTACTCGATCGTCCTCACCGACAGCGGCACCGGCATCGTGCACTCCGTCATGGACGCGACCCTCGAGCTCGCCGACCAGATCCTCATCGTCGCCGGACGCAGCGTCGACGAGGCCAAGCTGGCCTCCGAGACGCTGTCGTGGCTCGAGACGAACGGGTACGGCGAGCTCGCCCGCAACGCGGTGGTCGTGCTCAACACCTCCCGGCCGGGGGCGAGCCTCATCAAGCCGAGCGAGCTCGAATCCCACTTCCGCAGCCGCGTGCGCGCGGTCGTGACCATTCCGTACGACGCGCACATCGCGACCGGCGGTCCGATCTCGTTCCGCGAGCTGGCCGGCGCGACGCGCCTCGCCGCCCGCGAGCTGGCGGCCGTCGTCGTCGAGGGGCTGCGCGCGGCGGGAACGGTGCGCTGATGGCGGTCCGTCCCATCCGCCTGTTCGGCGACCCCGTCCTGCGGTCGGTGTGCGCCCCCATCGAGGACATCGACGAGGGCGTCGTCAGCCTGGTGTCGGACTTGGTCGACTCCGTCGCCGAACCGGGTCGTGCCGGCGTCGCGGCGCCGCAGATCGGCGTCGGCGTCCGCGCCTTCAGCTACAACGTCGACGGCGTCATCGGGTACATCCTGAACCCCACCCTCGAGGTCGCGGGCGATCCGGTGCCGACGGGGGAGGGATGCCTCTCGGTCCCCGGTCTCTGGCACGACGCCCTCCGCCACCCCTGGGCGCGAGTCACCGGCATCGACCTGCACGGTGACGAGCTCGTCATCGAGGGGGAGGGGCTGCTCGCACAGGCGCTGCAGCACGAATGTGACCACCTCGACGGGATGCTGTACCTCGACCGCCTGCCGAAGGACGTCCGGCGCCAGGCGATGCGCGAAGTGCGCGAGTCCGACTGGTTCTGACGCGCACATGACGAAGGGCCCCGGATCGCCGGGGCCCTTCGTCATGTGAGGGGGTGCGGGTCAGTTCCCGAGGGAGATGTTCGTGGTGGACACGTTCGCCTGATACAGCTCCTCGATGTCGCCGGCGAAGTCCGCGAGGATCACGTTCCGCTTGATGCTCATCTTCGGCGTCAGGTGACCGGATGCCTCGGTCCACTCGGTGTCGAGGATCACGAACTTGCGGATCGACTCCGCGCGCGAGACCGCCTTGTTGGCGCGGTCCACCGCGGACTGCACCTCGGCGAGCACCTTCGGATGCGTGATCACCTGCGACATGGGCATGTCGGCGGCGAGTCCGTTGTTGGACATCCAGGTCGGCAGCATCTCGCGGTCGAGCGTGACGAGGGCGCCGATGAACGGCTTCTGGTCGCCCACGACGACCACCTGCCCGACGATGGGGTTCGCGCGGATGGGGTCCTCGAGGACGGCGGGGGCGACGTTCTTACCGCCGGCCGTCACGATGATCTCCTTCTTGCGTCCCGTGATGGTGAGGTAGCCCTCGGAGTCGAAGGTCCCGATGTCGCCCGTGCGGAACCAGCCGTCGTGGAAGGCCTCCGCGGTCGCCTCGGGGTTGCGCCAGTACTCCTTGAAGACGTTGATGCCGCGGACCTCGATCTCGCCGTCCTCGCCCAGCCGGACGCCGACGCCGGGTAGCGCGGGGCCCACCGTGCCGATCTTGGACTTCGTGGCGAGGTTCACGGTCGCCGGCGCGGTGGTCTCGGTGAGCCCGTAGCCTTCGAGGATCTGCACGCCGAGGCTGTGGAAGAAGTGACCGAGACGCGGCCCGAGCGGCGCCGATCCCGAGACGGCGTGCGTCACACGCCCGCCCATCGCGGTGCGCAGCTTGCTGTAGACGAGGCGGTCGAAGAGCGCGAACTTGATCTTCATCCCGAGCGGGATCTTCTCGCCGTCCTGCAGGCGGCGGGAGTGCTCGACGGCGACGGCGGCCGCGGCCCGGAAGATCTTGCCCTTGCCGCCGGCCTCCGCCTTCTGCTCGGCCGAGTTGTAGACCTTCTCGAACACGCGTGGCACCGCGAGCAGATACGTCGGCTTGAACGAGCCGAGTCCGGCGAGCAGCTTCGTCGTGTCGGGCTCGTGGCCCGTCTTCACCCCGGCGTGGATGTTGAGGATCGAGATGAACCGTGCGAACACGTGCGCGAGGGGGAGGAAGAGGAGGGTCGCGGCCCCGGGCTGCTCGACGACCTCGTGGAGCGCCTTGGCGGAGTTGCGGGAGAGCTCGACGAAGTTCTTGTGGGTGAGGACGCAGCCCTTGGGTCGGCCGGTCGACCCCGACGTGTAGATGAGGGTCGCGATGTCGTCGGCGTTGGCCAGTGAGCGGCGGCGCTCGATCTCGTCGTCGGTGATCTCGGTGCCCCGTGCGCGCAGGCTGTCGAGGTCCCCGGTGCCCATCGTCCACACCTCGCGCACGAGCGGGACCTCCGAGCGGATCTCGGCGACACGCTCGGCGTGGGTCGCGTTCTCGACCACCATCGCGACGGCGCCCGAGTCGGTGAGGATCCAGTTGATCTGCGACGCGGAGCTGGTCTCGTAGACCGGCACCATGACGGCTCCTGCGAAGAAGAGCGCGAAGTCGACGAGGGTCCAGTCGTAGGTCGTCCGTGCGAGGAAGGCGACCTTGTCGCCGGGCTGGATGCCGCTGGCCGCGAATCCCTTCGCGAGCGCGATCACTTCGCGGTGGAACTCCGCTGCGGTGACGTCTCGCCATCCGTCCCCGTCCGGGACCGCGAACAGGGCCAGCGACGGCGTCGCCTTCACCCGCTCGACGAGGATGTCCGAGGTGTTCGAGGTCGGGTCGGCGGGCACAACGGCGGGGACGTCGAATTGTACGGCGCTCATGGGCGGCAACTCCTTCGGTACCGGGTGGCGGCAGGTGCGACCGAGTCTAGGCCATCGTGATCCTCGATCCCACGGCCGCGGCGGCCCGTCGCGCCCCGTTAGACTCACGGATGCCGTGCGCCCGCACGCGCGGAGGGGAGTGGTGTGCTCAACGTCGGCATCGACATCGGTGGGACCAAGATCGCCGGAGGCATCGTCGACCCGGAGGGCACGATCGTCGACCGGCGCCGTGTCCCCACCCCGGCCGATCCCCACGCGCTGGCGGACGCCGTCGCCGCCATGGTGGACGACCTCGTCACCGACCGGGTGGTGCACGCCGTGGGCGTGGCCGCGGCCGGCTTCATCGATGCGAGCCGGTCCGTCATCCTGCACGCCCCCAACATCGACTGGACCGACGAGCCGCTCCGCGACGAGCTGGAGCGACGCATCGGACGTCCCGTCACCCTCGAGAACGACGCCAACGCGGCCGGGTGGGGCGAGTTCCGCTTCGGTGCCGGTCGGGACGTCCGCGACATGGTGATGATCACCCTGGGCACGGGAGTGGGCGGCGCCGCGATCATCGACGGCGAGCTGCTCGTCGGTGGCAACGGCATCGGCGGCGAGCTCGGCCACATCCGCTTCGAGCGCGGCGGCCGCCCCTGCGGCTGCGGTCAGAGCGGATGCCTCGAGCAGTACGCCTCGGGGCGCGCCCTGCAGCGCGAAGCGGCGGACATCGCGGCATCCGGCGCCCTCGGCGCGGGCCTCGCCGCCGCGCGGACCGCCGACGGGATCGTGCCGGCAGCGGCCATGGAGCGCCTCATCGCGGACGGCGACGCCGGCGCCCTCGAGGCGGTTCACCGCGTCGCGACGGCCCTCGGTGAGGCGTGCGGCGGCTTCCAGGCCGTCCTCGACCCGGCCCTGTTCGTCATCGGCGGCGGTGTCGCCGACCTGGGGGAGCGGCTCCTCCACCCGGTGCGCGAGGCTTACGCGACGGCGCTGCCGGGCTACGGCGAGCGGCCGGTCGCATCCTTCGCCATCGCCACCCTCGGCAACGACGCCGGCCTGATCGGCGTCGCCGACCTCGCGGGAGGCCGGGTCTGAGATGGTCTACTGGGTCCTGAAGTACCTCATCATCGGACCGATCGTGAAGGCGATCTTCCGTCCGTGGATCGTGGGTCGGAGCAACATCCCGGCGACCGGGGCCGCCATCATCGCCAGCAACCACCTGTCGGTCAGCGACTCGATCTTCCTGCCGCTGATGATCGACAGGCCGATGTCCTTCCTCGCCAAGAGCGACTACTTCACGGGCAAGGGGCTGAAGGGCTGGGCCACGCGAGTGTTCATGCAGGGGACCGGCCAGATCCCGATTGACCGCACGGGCGGCAAGGCCTCCGAGGCATCCCTGAACACCGGACTTCAGGTGCTCGGTCGCGGCGACCTGCTCGGGATCTACCCCGAGGGCACCCGCAGCCCCGACGGCAAGCTGTACCGCGGTCGCACGGGCCTCGCGCGGATGGCGCTGACGGCGCGCGTCCCGGTGATCCCGGTCGTCATGATCGGCACCGACGACGTCATGCCGATCGGCCGGTCGATCCCGCGGGTCGGCCGGGTGGGCATGGTCATCGGCGAGCCCCTCGACTTCAGCCGCTTCCACGGCATGGAGTCCGACCGCTTCGTCCTGCGCTCGGTGACTGACGAGATCATGGTGGCCCTCCAGCGCATGGGGGAGCAGGAGTACGAGGACGTCTACGCCTCCACGGTGAAGCACCGGCGCCCGGCATCCGCTTCCTGAGCTCTCGCTGCGCCGTCGCGGCCCCCCGTCACACGGCCGGGGGCGCCGTCCGCCGCCGCTAGAATTGGCGGATGCCCACTCCTCTCGACCACTGGCGCTCGCTCCCGATCAAGCAGCAGCCGTTGTGGCCCGACGCGGATGCGGTCGCCGCCGTCTCCGCCGAGATCGCGACCCTTCCGCCCCTCGTCTTCGCCGGCGAGGTCGACAACCTCCGCGCCCGCCTGGCGAACGCCGCCGCGGGCCAGGCTTTCCTGCTGCAGGGCGGCGACTGCGCCGAGACCTTCGCGGGTGCCACGGCACAGCAGATCCGCAACCGCATCAAGACGGTCCTGCAGATGGCGGTCGTCCTCACCTACGGCGCATCGATGCCGGTCGTGAAGATGGGGCGCATGGCGGGTCAGTTCGCCAAGCCGCGCTCGAGCGACACCGAGACGCGCGGCGACGTCACCCTGCCCGCATACCGCGGCGACATCGTCAACGGCTACGACTTCACCGAGGCCTCGCGCACCGCCGACCCGCAGCGGCTCCTGAAGGGGTACCACACCGCGGCGTCGACGCTGAATCTCATCCGCGCCTTCACGCAGGGCGGGTTCGCGGACCTCCGCGAGGTGCACAGCTGGAATCAGGGCTTCGCGAAGAACCCCGCGAACCAGCGTTACGAGCGTCTCGCGGGCGAGATCGACCGGGCCATCAAGTTCATGGAGGCCGCGGGGGCGAACTTCGACGAGCTGCGCGGCGTGGAGTTCTACACCGGTCACGAGGGTCTGCTGATGGACTACGAGCACCCGATGACGCGCATCGACTCGCGCACGGACACGCCGTACAACACGTCGGCGCACTTCCTGTGGATCGGGGAGCGCACCCGCGACCTCGACGGCGCCCACGTCGACTACTTCTCGAAGATCCGCAACCCCATCGGCGTCAAGCTCGGACCGAGCACGTCGCCCGAGACCGCCTTGGCCCTCATCGACAAGCTCGACCCCGAGCGCGAGCCGGGGCGGCTCACCTTCATCACGCGGATGGGCGCCGGCAAGATCCGCGACGCCCTCCCGCCGCTGCTGGAGGCGGTGAAGGATGCCGGTGCCACGCCGCTCTGGGTGACCGACCCGATGCACGGCAACGGGATCACGACGCCGACCGGCTACAAGACGCGTCGCTTCGACGACGTCGTCGACGAGGTCCGCGGCTTCTTCGAGGCGCATCGCGCGGTCGGTACGTTCCCGGGCGGCATCCACGTCGAGCTCACGGGCGACGACGTGACCGAGTGCCTGGGCGGTTCCGAGATGATCGACGAGGCGACCCTCGCGACGCGTTACGAGTCGCTGTGCGACCCGCGCCTGAACCACATGCAGTCGCTCGAGCTCGCCTTCCTCGTCGCCGAGGAGCTCGGCAACCGCTGACGAGGCGACACGAGGGGCCGGCGGTGATCGACCGCCGGGCCCTCGTCGTTGGCGAAGAACGGATGCCGGGGATCAGCCGAAGGGCTGGAATTGCGGTGTGAGGCTGACGGTCGTCCCGGGGCGCTGCAGCGTCCCGCCGTCCGGCGTCATGGCCTGCACCCGGTAGACGTCCCAGTAGCGTCCGCCGAGCGGGAGCTCGAGGTCCTCGATGTTCGGGTTGACCTCGAATCCGGCCGACTGCAACCGGTCGACGGCGGTGCGCACCGTCTCGCCGACGACGTTGGGCACCTCGACGGGGCGCGGGCCGTCGGAGACGACCAGCGTCAGCTTCTCGCCCTGCTGCCAGGAGCCGCCGCCGGGTCGATCGGCGACGCGGATGACGAGGTCGTCGGCGACGTCGTTGCTGTACTCGCGGGTCTCCTCGACCTCCATCCCCACGTCTCGGAGGGTCTTCGCGGCCTCGTCCGCCGGCGTTCCGGCGACGTCGGGGAGCGGGCCGAGCGAGACGCGGAGTTCCGCCGTCGAGCCCTGAAGGACCGAGCAGCCCTCGGTGCATTCGACCGGATCCGGCGTTCCCGCCTGAGTGACGTAGACGCGAACGACCCGGTCCGCGGCGAAGCTCGTGAAGTAGTTCTTGGTCTCGGCGACCGTGATGTTGTTCTCCGCCAGGAGCGACTCGGCCTCGGCGCGCGCCCGATCCTGCAGGGCCGGCAACTCGGCGGTGGCGGGACCGGCGGAGATCTGCACCGTCACCGGGGAGTCGCGGTCGACGAACTCGCCGGTGCCGGGGTCCGTCCCGATCGCCTCCCCGGCGGGGACCTCCAGGCTGTGGACGTCACTGCGGCGGGCGACGAGGGTGTTCTCGGCCAGCAGGTCCTCGGCGTCGTCGAAACTCATCCCGACCACCGTCGGGACGGCGACGAGTGAACCGGGACCGCTGCCGAACCACCATCCGGCCAGGCCGGCACCGGCGGCCAGCACGAGGACCACGGCGAGCAGCCAACCGCCCTTGACCGCGTTGCGGTGCGTGCGTCGCCGCAGGCGGGTGGCGTTGTCGACCTCCGTCGTGACGCTCGGTGCCGTGAACGTGCCGGGCATGACGCGGGTCACCTCGTCGGAGTCGAGCGAGTCGTCGACGACGACCTTCGTCCCGGTGGGGGTGGAGCGCACCACCTGCGGGAACACGCCCAGCTGCTTCTCGATCTCGCGCAGGCGGTCGAGCATCTCGCGCGCGTCGTTCGGACGGTCCTCGGGCGAGCGCTCGGTGGCCCACAGCACGAGCTCATCGAGCTGCTCCGGCACGGCGGGGTTCTTCACGCTCGGGCGCGGAACCGAGTGGGTCGCGTGCTGGTAGGCGATCTGCATCGGCTGCTCGCCCTTGTAGGGCTGTTCGCCCGCGAGCATCTCGTAAAGCATGATGCCGAGCGCGTAGATGTCGCTGCGGGCGTCCGCCGTCCCCCGCGTCACCAGCTCGGGCGCCAAGTAGGCGATCGTCCCGAGCAGCATCTGTCCGGTGGCGGTGTTCGCACTCGACGCGCGGGCAAGGCCGAAATCGCCGATCTTGATCCGGCCGTCCTCGGCGAGCAGGACGTTCTCGGGTTTCACGTCGCGGTGCACGATCCCCGCGCGGTGCGCCGCCGAGAGACCCGACAGGATCGCATCCATGATCGTGATCGTCTGAGGAAGCGTGAGGCGCCTCTGCTCGCGCAGCAGCTCGCGCAGCGTGATCCCGGGGAGGTACTCCATGACGAGATAGGCCATCTCGCCGTCCTGGCCCTGATCGAAGACGTTGACGACGTGGGGGTCGGCGAGCCGCGCGGCCGACCGTGCTTCCTGGATGAAGCGGTTCTGGAAGACGGTGTCGTCGGAGAGGTGGCCGTGCATCACCTTGAGCGCGACGCGCCGCTCGAGCCTCAGGTCCGTCGCGACGTACACGGTGGCCATGCCGCCTCGGGCGATGCGCCCGCGGACCCGGTACCGGCTGTCGACCAGGCGGCCGATCAGCGGGTCGGTCTGCGGGGTGGCGTTCACGTCAGAAGTCTACGGAGCGGACCCTGCGAGCCCGGGTAACGCCTCACCCCCGGAGCCGGTCGGCCGACGAAATCACCCGTACGTCTCGAGCCAGCGGTACGCCTGCGCCTCCCAGGGTCCGTACCGTTCGGGGTAGGCGGAGATCTGCACGGCCTGGGCCGCGTCGCCGAAGGCCATGTCCTCCCACCCCTCGATGTCGAGCAGGCCGCGGGTCCGGTCGCCGTTGGGGTCCGCGGAGCCGCCGTAGAACGCCGCCGCGGACCGTCGCGGGTCGCGGATCTCGGCCACCGAGCCCCAGCCCGCGCTCGGGCGCTGCTGGAAGAGGCCGACCGAGTCGCGGTCGCCGCCGTCGAGGTTGCGGATCCAGGACTCCACCATCGCCGTGGCCAGGGCGATCGCGATGCCGTCGCGCGAGACGCCGCGCTCGCGTCCGACCGCGATGATCGTCTTGACGTTGGCGATCTGCTCGGCGTCCAGGGCGACGGAAGCCGCGCCACTCGAGGCGGGGGAGGGCGCCGCGGCGGTCGGGATGCGGAGCTTCTGTCCCGGATAGATGATCGAGCCCTCGTCCAGGCCGTTGGCGGCGAGCAGGCGCCCGAGGCTGACACCGCTGCGCTGCGCGATCGCCCAGAGCGTCTCGCCCGCGGACACCTCGTGCACGGGGCCGGCCTTCTCGGGTCGGGGTGCGCTGGGGCGGGAGGCGGCGGCAGGAGTGGCGGCCACCGACCTGATCGTCAGCTTCTGCCCCGGGTGGATCATCGTCGACGATCCCAGTCCGTTGGCCCGAGCGAGGGCGGCGACGCCCATGCCGTGGCGGGTGGCGATGGACCAGAGGGTGTCGCCCCGCTTCACCGTGTAGGTGGATGCCGGAGCCGCCGCTGCCGGTGTGCGCCCGGCATCCCGCCCCGAGCTCTTCGGACCGAGACGGAGGACGTCACCGGGTCGGATGATCGACCGCCAGCCCAGGCCGTTCCAGGCCAGGACGTCGGCGGTGCGCACGCCGTTCGCCGCGGCGATGGCGCTGACCGTGTCGCCCCGGGCGACGACGTGGGTCTTCACGGCCTTCCGCGCCGCCGGGCTGCCGACGACGGTGGCCGCGGTGGCGGACTCGGTCGCGGATCTGGCCGCGACGGGTTCCGGGGTGTTCCGCCGGTGCTCCTCGGCCTGTGCCGCGTCCATCGGCAGGAGCGACATCGAGAGTGCTATCGAGCCGATGACGGCAGGGCTGCGCTTGTCGCGCAGGGCGGTGGACAGGAGGTCGTTACGGCGCACAGGTGTTCCTTCGTTCGGTCCCAGCTCGTCGATCCCCCCGCAGAACCGTGTCACGGCCGTGTTGCTGGTGTCAATGGATGAGGTGCGTGTGACTGGTGTGATGAACGCCGCGTCGGCGCGGATGCGATAGTGGAGGGGTGAGTTCTGACGCGACCGTGTCCACTGATTGGCTGAGTCTTCCCGAGCTGGTCGAGCTGACCGGCGAACCCCTCGGACGCGTGCGCCGGATGCTCGACGAGCACCAGCTGATCGCGTCGCGGCGATTCGGGGCGCCCCGGGTCCCCTCCGTCTTCCTCGTGGACGGATCTCCGATCTCCGCACTCCGGGGGACGATCATCGTCCTGCAGGATGCGGGGTTCTCGGACGACGAGGCGATCGACTGGCTGCTGGCGCCCGAGGACTCGATCGGCGTCGCTCCGATCGATGCCCTCCGACAGGGCCGCAAGAGCGAAGTCCGTCGCGTCGCGCAGTCCTTGGCCTGACCCCGCGGGGTCCGACGCCGGGGCGGTCGTCGCTCAGGCGGTGCGAACGGTCGCCGCGCGCGCCAGGTCGCGGAGTTCGCTGACGGCTGCGTGACCCAGGCGTGCGCCGCGGAGGGCGCGGTCGGCCTCGGCCGCCCATTCCGCGATCCGATCCTCGACGCGCGCGAGCGCACCGGTGTCGACGATCGTCTGCTGCAGGTGCGACACCTGTTCGGGCGTCAGGTCCCGGTCGCCGATCAGCTCGTCGAAGACGGCGAGGGCCCCTGGTGCCAGCGCGGCCCGGGTGTAGGCGACGAGGAGCGTCCGTTTGCCTTCGCGCAGGTCGTCTCCCACGGGCTTGCCCGTGACGGTCGTGTCGCCGAAGACGCCGAGAACGTCGTCCCGCAACTGGAAGGCGAGGCCGACGGGGTGACCGAACGCGGCGAGGGCGGCGTACTGGTCGTCGTCCGCGCCTGCGAGCACCGCGCCGAGCTGGAGAGGATGCTGCACGCTGTAGCGCGCGGACTTCAGCGACGCCACGCGCAGGGCGCGGTCGGGGTGCGTGTCGACGGGCGCGACGACGTGAACCGACTCCTCGGCGATGTCGAGGAACTGACCGACGGTGACCTCCCGGCGCATGCGGGCGAACTCGGCGCGCGCGCGGGCGGCGGCGCTCGGTTCGGCGGCCAGCAGGCCCTCTTCGAGGAGGTCGTCGCTCCACGCCACCAGGAGGTCGCCCAGGAGGATGGCCGCCGACGTGCCGAAGCCCGCCGCGTCGCCCGCCCAGCGGCCTGCGCGGTGCGCCGCCTCCCACGCGCGTTGGG
>NZ_JAMXSA010000059.1:0-16057 GCF_024124465.1 Microbacterium sp. CnD16-F | reverse complement strand
CCACTCCTGGGCTGTACTCCGACACCGTGAGTGAGCTCGTCGCGAGCATCTGCAATCACAACGAAAACTAGCCCCCACATCCCTGAAGGATCACGAAACGGTTACACCACTCCACGGGACTTGACCGCGGTGGGGGCTGGGCTGGTCGAGCGCAGCACGTATGCGCCGAGTGTCCCATCTTTCTGCCGTACCCTCGACGGTGGCACGAGCACATACCCGCCATCGCCACGAAAATCGACCTGCGCAGACGCCGCCTGCCAGATCCGTTGCGGCCGATTCGGGTCGGCAGGAAAGTAAATGTGCAAGCCGCCTGAGGGCGTCTCGACCAACGAGGACCAGCCGCTCAGCAGCCCGGCATCACGAGCGCGACCGAACGACAGAAGCCCGGTGTCGCTGTCGCTGTGACGATCCACATCCACGACATCAAGACCCGACGCCGCACCGGTCGGCACGGCTAGATTTGCGTCAGGCCACCGACGCCACCAGGTTTCAACCTGCCGAACATCGACGGTTGCTGCCGTGAAACCGCCTTTCACTATTGGGCGTTTGAATCCAGACGCACATGGAAAGACGGGCACTCCATGTCTGGCAAGATACATCGCAGCGGTAGGCAGGCCACGGACAGTGCCCAACAGTCTGCCGAGCAGCATGAGCCGTTGATCGAGATCATTCATGTTGCTAACTCCTTCTCACCTTGAGTACTGGCGATAAGGTGCGACGAGGAGAACAGAAGACGCAAGTGACGTTCGGAGGGTACCGTTCGTCAGGCGTAGCAGTGACCCCGACACTATGGAATATCTGGCTTACCGCTAATCACTTCCAAGATGGAAGTGTCCTCTTTCAAACTGCCTCGCTACGGGCCCCAAGACCAACGATTTCGGCCCCCAAAGTCACAGAAGTATCACGCCTACGCGCGATCCGATATTCGTGAGGCGAGACTTGCATAACTGTACGAAAAAGCTTCGAGGCATGCGAACTACTTCTCCATCCGACAAGATGAATGCAATGCTCGACTGTGCTGTCTGTCTCCTGCAGCAACCTTGCCAACATCTCAACCCGGATCAATTGCAATCGGGTCCTTGGCGGATAGCCCCAGGCTCGAGTGCACAGTGTAGAGAGATGACCCGGCGAGAGACTAACTCGCCTGGCCAGCTCTCTAAGTGTCCACTCAAATTCGGGCCTCTCACGCAGGAGCGTTTCGACCTTTAGTACCTCAGGTCTGATCGGCGTCGGGCGCGTCGCACGGAGCCTTTGGTCGGACCCGGCGGGCGGAAATGCCTCCGGTCCACCAATACTGCGTGAAATTGCGTTTGCAAGGGTGAACCAGTGTGCCTGCATCTGGTTTGAATGTATGACAAAATCACTCGTTCTGCTCAGCGCAACCATTCCGTCGAGAATCGGTGCCAGTTTCTTAAGGCGTTTGCCAAGCCGCACGATAATTCGCATGTCACCGTATAAACGTTCAGCAAAGACGTGCGCCTCTGCGCGGTGAGAGAGTCGGCCGCGATACTGCCAATAGACTAGATCAAGCGCATATTCTGGGTCTAAGTAGATGCATGTAATTGAGGCTTGGGGCACCGGGACCACATGGAATACAGTCTCTGCGGGGAGAACTGTAATGTCACCGGTGTGCGCAAGGGTTTCATAGTTGTCAACCAACACGCGTAAGCTACCGCTTCGGACCGCAACAATCTTGATTTCACGGTATGCGGTTCTCTCGGTTGCTGATTTCAGGACATGATGCCGGGCCATGAGTGGAACTCTCGTTTCCACCAGTAAAACGTCCTTGCTCCGAGGTGAACTCTTCACCTGTGTCGGCCACGGCGATAGTGTGGGAATCGCACTAGATGGTTAGAGATAGGAAATTCCTACCCGCCCGACGCCTACCGCTATTGGTTCTCTCCTATGTTATTTCTATGCATTGAACATGCAGACTGTATTGCGGTAATAACACTTTTGAGTAACCTTGACTAGCGTCCGGTTTCATGTTGCAAGTGCTCTTCTCGCTCTGCTGAGGCGTGATCTGCTGCGGCATCAAAAGGTGTCATATCGGTTTCCTGGCGTACCGATCCGACTTCGATTTCCTTGCCTTTGAAGAATCCTGGGTTTATGAGGGAGTAGATCACCATTAGTATGATGCCGCCGCCGATAATGGCGACGCCGGCGACGAAGACGACTCCGACGCCGCCATCGGTAGAGCCGTCGGGGAGGGTGGTGCTGAAAAGCATGTTCCCGGACCCGAAGTCCGGGTCGGTGGCGGAGTCGTAAAGCGTCTTGACGAACATGACGACGAGCGCGATACCGCCGAGGAGCGGGAGAAGGAAGCGTCGGAAGAAGTTCCCGATGCTAGCGAACCAGGTGCCGCGGAAGTACCAGAACGCTGCCAAGCCGGTGATGCCGTAGTAGAAGCAGACCATGATGCCCATCGCGGTGATGGTGTCCCAGAGGGCGTCCTCGGAAACGAGGCGCATCAGCACGTAGAAGGTGACAGAGGCGACCGCCGCCCACACCGTCGCGGCGCCGGGTGTCTGGTACTTGGAGAGCTTGCCGAGGGTTTTCGGCACGGCCCCGTAATGTGACATCGCTTGCAAGGTCCGGGAGGGGGACACGAGCGTCGCCTGGAGCGCCGAGGCGGAGCTCGCGAAGACGGCGAGCGACATGATCAGTGCGAATGGTCCCATTACCTCGGGGGCGAGGGCGGCGAACAGCGCTTCTTGGATGTCCGGATTTCCGGCCCCGAGCCCTGTCGTGCCGATGCCGGTGTAGCTGAGCAGCACGATTGTGACGGTGAGGTAGGTGATCACGATCATGGCGATGGTGAGCAGTGCGGCCCGTCCGGGAGTGCGGCGGGGATCTTTGGTCTCCTCGTTCATCGTGAGGATGACGTCCCAGCCCCAGAACATGAAGATCGACAGCGAGAGGCCGGCCATGAGTGCGCTGAAGCTAAACCCGTCGGATCCGAGGAGCGCGGGGTTGAACCATTCCAGACTCACCGGGGTGTAGTCGTAGGCTTCGCCGTTCGCGATCTTGGCGACCGCTGCGATCACGAACCAGGCGAGGGCTATGGCCTGCAAGCCCACAAGCGCGTATTGAACGCGCTTGGTCTCCTCGACGCCTCGATACGAGATGTACGCGGCGATCCCCGTTAGGATCGCGACGACCGGGATGTTGACCCAGAGATTGCCCGTGAGGTCGGCGATGTCGGGGTTCTCGAACATCTGCGACAGCGCGATGAACAAGAAATCCACGGCGACCGCGGCGAGGTTCGACAGTACCAGGGCGGTCGACGCGACGAGCCCCCACCCGGCGAGCCAGCCGATCCACGGCCCGAACGCACGCGACGACCAGGTGAACGTGGAGCCCGAGTCCGGCATCGAGGAGTTGAGCTCACGGTAGCCCATGAGCACGAACATCATCGGGATGCATCCGATGAGCAGGATGAACGGGGTCTGCAGGCCGGCGACCGAGATCGTCGGCCCGTTCCCGGATGTCATGGTGTAAGCCGGGGCGATGCTCGCGATTCCGATGATCGCCCCGGCGAAGGCGCCGATCTTCCCTTTCTGGAGGCCCTTGAGCGTCAGGCTCTTGGTGGTCGCGGCGGGCTCGCGCTGTGTGGTGGTCACTGTGCTGCGCCGTCCGCCTCAAGGATGCGGGCGGCGGTGTCCTGCCCGATGCGGACGGCGCCGTCGACGTGCTGGTAGCCGAAACCTTGGATGTCGGAGCTGGCGAAGAAGATCGGGCCGACGGGCTGGTTCTGGGTCGCACCCCAGCGGCTCAGGCCGCCGAGATCGTAACTGGTGCCGTACGCGCCCCGGGTCCACTCCTCGGCGCCGAAATCGGAGAGGTAGAACGCGAGCGGGTTGCGCGCCTCGTCGCCGAGATACTCGGCGAGGGAGTTCAGGATCGTCTCGCGGCGCTCATCTTCGGGCAGCGCCCAGACCTTCTCCGCGTCGTGCTCCACGATGAATCCGACGAGAGTGCCGCGCTCGTCGCGGTGGTTCGTGTTGTCGTAGATGTCCTGGACTACGTTGTAGTAGCCGAACCCGGTGCCGGAGAGGCCCTGCTCGCGCCAGAATGGGCGGTCATAGGAAGCGTGGACCTTGATGACGAGGCCCATCGAGTGGTGCTGGTGCGCGATTTGCTGGATGCGGGGGAGGGCCGGAACGTACTGGATGCGGGAGTACAAGTTCGGCGGTACCGCGAGGATCGCGTGGCGGGCGCTCACGCGGAGGTGGTCGGTGATCGCGGTGACCGTGGCGGGGGCGCCTTCGGCGGTGTCCTCCCAGTGCAATTCGCGCACCGGGTTGTCGAGGAAGACATTTTCGGAGCCGAGTTCTTCGGCAATGCGGATGGAGACGCTCTGCATGCCGCCGACGACGCGCTTGTCGAGGAGGATGTCTTCGTCCACGAGGTTCTCGAACGACCCGGCCGAGGCGCCGAAGAAGATAGCCTGCAGCAGGGAGAACGAGTGCTTTGGCTTGGTGAGCATCGCCCCCGAGATGAAGTTGCCGATGATGAGGCGCGCCTCGGCGTCGTCGCTCTGGGCGCGCAGCCAGGCGTCGAAGGTGATCTCGTCGTACTCGGCGGCGCGGGGGTGCTCCCACGGGGCGGCTGGGTCGACTTCGAGGGAGAGTCGGGTGAGTTCTGCGCGGAGCTTGCGCATTTCCTCGAGGGTCTCCGGCTTGACGGGGAAGTCGCCGGTGAAACGGTGGCGGTTGCCCTCCTTGTCGATGAACACCGAATCGCCGTCGCGGTGGCGCTGGAAGAGTTCGAGTCCGAGTTCCGCCGCGAGATCCTGGATCGCGGTTTGTTCGGGCGCGATCCACTGGCCGCCGATCTCGAGGAAGGAGCCGTCGATCGTGTCCGACCATGTGCGGCCGCCGACGCGGTCGCGCGCTTCGAGCACGGCGACTGTCTTCCCGGTTTGGCTCAGGCGCCGCGCCGCGGTGAGTCCCGCGGGACCGGCGCCGATGATGACGACGTCGCGAGTGATTTCCTGCATGGTGCTTCTCCTTCTCAAGGGGTTCTCATGAATATGGCGAACTGTGCTCCCGGCGCGTGCGCGATGCGCAGCGGCAGGAGCCCCGGTCCGCCCGTGTGGTCAGTGGTCGAGCGCGCGGTAGTGAGCGGCGAGGCTGAACCGGCCGGGGTCGTAGAGTTCGCTGGCGCCTGCGTGGATCAGGTCAGCGGCGATACGGCCGAGGGCGGGCGCGAACTTGAAGCCCCGTCCCGACAGCCCGGACACGACGACGCGGCTGCCGTCGGGCGAGGCGTCGATAATCGGGGTGAGATCGGCCGTGTAGCTGTCCGGGTGGATGCTGTGGCGCACCGGCTCCGGGTGCAGGCCCGGAAAGTACCAGGTCGCCAGCTCGGAGGTCTGCGCGAGCTCAGTCCGGGTGTGCTCACGCTGCAGCTGCGCGACGTCGTCGACGAGCGGCCAGTCCGGGAACGCGGCACGGCTGATCTTCACGGCGTAGCCTTCGAGGCTCGGGGCGCCGAACAGGTGGGTGGTTCCGCGGTCCCGCACGAAGACGGGGAACCGCTCGGGAAGGAACTGGTCTACGCGTTTCGGCATGAACCACGTGAGCGGCACACTCTTCACCTTCGTGAACGTCTTCAACTCAGGGAGGATCTGCTGGCTCCAGGGGCCGGCGGCGATGACAACCTTCTCGGCGAGAATGTCGCCGCGGGTGGTGCTCACTAGGTGCCTCCCGTGCTGCTCGTCGATGCCGAGCACCCGAGTGTCGTCCCAGATCTCGGCACCTCCGCGCTCGGCGAGTGATGCTGCGGTGAGAATGGCGCGCTCGGGGCGCAGGCCGCCGCCGCCGAGATCGAGGATCGCCTCGTCGCCATCGTCAAAGTCGTGCTGCGGGAACCTACGTCGCAGCTCGCGTCCCACCAGATGCTCGTGGGGGAGGACGAAGCGCTCGGCGGCCTCGAGGGTTCCAGCGATCTTCGGAGAAGCGCCGGGGGCGATCGTGAGCGCTCCGACCTGCAAGTAGATGCTCTGCCCCGATTCTCGCTCGAGTTCTCGCCACAGCTGCTGCGCCCGGACGAGCAACGGAGTATAGTGCTCGCCCTCGTAGGCTGCGGTGCGGAACAGGCGGGACTCCCCGGCGTACGCGCCGTACGCGTGCGCGACGCCGTACTGCTCGATGCCGATGATGCGTCCGGGCACCAGCTTCGACAGCTGCCAGGCGGCCATGGCACCCACGGTGCCCATCCCGATGACGGCGACGGACGCCTGCTCAGTGCTGGACATCGATTCTCCTCGTGCGGCACGGCACCGTGCAGCCGTTGTGAAATTAGCTGGTGACCTCAGTGTTCCAGCTCCGGGGAACGAATCGAAGAGTCCCTCGATACCAGTTCTCACTAGATTCATGCGCTATTAGTCTGAATAAAAGCGGTTCTTTTGCGTTCTGGAAACGTTATCGAAGGTTAGCATCGCAATATCCAATACGGCACCCGGCGGTGAGACCGCGGGCAGGAAAGGGCAACGATGCACGACACTTCTCTCCGATTGCGTTACCTCAGCGAGCCCGAGATCATCGACGTCGGCGCCACGGACATGGCACGTTGTATCGACACGATGTGCGAGGTCTTCTCGCTGCTCGCGACCGGCGACTACCGCATGGGTGGTCCGAATCATAGTTCGCATGGGATCAAGGTCGACTTCCCCC
This sequence comes from Microbacterium sp. CnD16-F, assembly GCF_024124465.1. Classification (NCBI taxonomy): domain Bacteria; kingdom Bacillati; phylum Actinomycetota; class Actinomycetes; order Micrococcales; family Microbacteriaceae; genus Microbacterium; species Microbacterium sp. CnD16-F. Next base: position 9,377 of record NZ_JAMXSA010000059.1, on the reverse strand, counting down.
TCGAGCCGGCATTCCCCGGTATGCCGCGCCATACCTCGGACCGCCGCTTCATGGCGATGCCTGCATACATCGGTGGGAAGTATCGTGCGACTGGCCTCAAATGGTATGGCTCGAATATCGAGAACAGCGAGAAGGGTCTGCCGCGGTCTATGCACCTGGTGGTCTTGAATGACACCGAGACTGGCGCTCCGATCGCCGTGATGCCGGGAAACCTGATCAGCGCCTATCGTACGGGCGCGGTCGTCGGAGCCGGCACTCTGCACCTCGCCCGAACGGACGCTGACTCGGTCGCGGTGATCGGCCCCGGGCTCATCAACCAGGTTGCGTTCCGGGCGATCCTAGTGACACGGCCCGCCATCGCCCGCGTCCGGATCGCGGCGCGTTCGCTCACGAGCCGGAACGCGCAGCGCTTCCAGGAACTCGTCCGCTCCGAGTTCCCCCAGATCCAAGAGGTGGAGATCGTCGATTCGATCCGGTCGGCGGTCACCGAGGCCGACATCGTCACGGTCGCCGCGACCGGTCTGTCCGGCGTCGCAAACTACCCGGTCATCGACCCGGAGTGGCTGCGCCCGGGTGCGTATGTCGCGGCGACCTCGAACATCCAAGTCGATGCCGGGTTCCTGTGCACTGGCGCTCGTAACGTCGTCGACCACACTCCGCTCTACGAAGCCTACGTCGCGAACTTCAGCCCTCCGTATCACGAGCAACTCGGGGCTCTCGGTGTCAAATACCAGGACATGCTCCTGGACGGGCGCCTGAACGTTGCCGACATCGCCGAGTTCGGGGACATCGTCGACGGCAGGGCACCTGGCTACGATCCGGCACGGCCGTCCTTCTTCTCCATCGGCGGGATCCCGGCCGAAGACGTCGCTTGGGCGACCGAACTCCTCTGGGAGGCGCAGCGCCGCGACATTGGCACGTTGCTGCCGATCTGGGATCAGCCCGCCCTAGGCTAGAGGCGGTTTCGGTCTACCCGGCGCTCCTGACTGCGGCAATCGTAGCGAGCAACCATTGGGGCCGATCGGCCAAGACGTTAATCCGATTCTCGGGTCGCATCGCTCGACACAGCGATCACCGGTACCACCGAAATACGGATGTTCTTTATCGCATCGGTATGAACGAACATGCGCGCGAGGATTCATGCTGTTCGACCCGTCGACTAGCTTCTCGCCCGCTCGCCAGCCCACTTGCTGGTTCGCGGATGTCAACCACGGAGGCTTCGAGGACCAGGTGACCCGTCAACTCCGGCGCCTCTTCGAACGCTGCGTGCGCGGTCTCGCCTTTCGGGTGCCCAAAGGTCGTCCTCGGCACGTCATGTACCCGCGGGGCCCTGAACACGGTCTCGGAACGCACGTCAAATGAAGCGACTCGGAATGCCGCTCATGCTGCGCGTACGGCACGCCCGGCCCCATCGGCTAAGAGATCCGAGCCCTGCCCGAGGTTACTTCTTGTGAGTGCAGCCTGGGCATGGGGATGGGGCATGCGAAGTGGCGGAGTGTATCCCTCGAATCGCTCCGGTGGTGCACTCCGCCACGCGGCGTACTATTTCGTGGCCTCAGGGACGCGGACGAGCTTCTTGTTGGCAAACTCGTTGATGCCGTAATGCGCGAGCTCGCGGCCGACGCCCGAGGCCTTGACCCCGCCGAACGGGAGATCCGGGGCTGTCTTGCTCGTGCTGTTGATCCAGACCATGCCCGTCTCGATCCGGTCGGCGACCCGTTGCGCCCGTTCCAGGTCGCCCGAGAAGACCGTGCCGCCTAGACCGAACGGGGAGTCGTTGGCGATCTGGACCGCTTCCTCTTCGGACGCGGCGCGGTGCACGACCGCGGCCGGGCCGAATAGTTCCTCTGCGTAGGCGCGCATGTCTTTGGTCACGCCTGACAGCACGGTCGCCGGATAGTAGGCGCCCGGTGCGTCGGGGGCCTCCCCGCCCAGGTGGACTTTCGCGCCGCGGTCGATGGCGTCGTCGACCAGCTCGACGAGATCGTGGCGGGCGGCGGTGGAGGAGAGCGGGCCGAGCTTCGTCTCGTCCGACGACGGATCGCCTGTGGCGTACGCGCGGCTCTGCTCGATGAACTTCTCGAGGAACGCGTCGTACACCGCGTCCAGGACGATGAAGCGCTTGGACGCGGTGCAGGCCTGCCCGCCGTTGGCGAAGCGACCGACCGCGGCTGCGGCGGCTGCCGCGTCGAGGTCGGCGTCGTCGAGCACGATGAACGGGTCGGATCCACCGAGCTCCAGCACGTACTTCTTCATATGCCGCCCGGCGACCTCGCCGACCGCTGAGCCCGCCCGCTCGGAACCGGTGAGAGAGACGCCCTGCACGCGCGGATCGGCGATCATCTCGGCGATCTGACCGTTGTTGGCGAACACGTTCGCGTAGACGCCATCGGGCAGCCCCGCCTCGCGGAACACCCGCTCGATAGCGAGGGCGGACTGCGGGCAATTGCGCGCGTGCTTGAGCAGGATCGTGTTGCCCAGGATCAGGTTCGGGGCCGCGAACCGTGCCACCTGGTAATAGGGGTAGTTCCACGGCATGATACCGACCAGGACGCCGACCGGTTCGGTCTTCACGATGGCGGTGCCGGGGCCGGAGATGTCGAGCACCTCGTCCGCGAGGAACTGCTCGGCGCGGTCCGCATAATAGTCGTAGATGTTCGCGACGAGATCGACCTCGCCACGCGCCTGGACGATGGGCTTGCCCATCTCGAGCGTGATGAGCGCAGCCAGTTCTTCCCGCTGTTCGCGGTGGAGCGCGGCGATGCGCTTGACCAGGGCGACCCGCTCTTGCAGCCCGCGATCCCGCCACTGCGGATAGGCTTCCGCGGCGCGATCGAGAGCCTCCCGTGCCTCCTTGTTGGTGATCTCGGGGAACTCGGCCAGCTGCTCGCCGGTTGCAGGATTCACTGTCGTGTAGACACCCATGTGCGACGACGCTCCTTCATTGTTCGGTGTGTGATCGCGGAACTCCGCGCGCACCAGTGCGCACGGATCCTCGACTATCACTGTTGCTCACTATTCATGTCGCGTCCAATACCAAATCCGCCCCCGCTCATGCGCTGGCATTAATAATGCTCTACCGCGCCCAGTGGAGTCCATGTGAGATTTTATGACGATAGTGTCATGAAATAGGATCTATTAGGTATTTGTGTGTTATTGGATTTCGCACCAAGCTGGAACATGACATGCACCAGGACTGAGTGTGCCTGGACGCGATCCGAAAGAGGTGGGGCTTGGTGGAAACGCTCACGGCCGAGCACAACGGCGATCGCACGATCGTGCGATTGAACCGGCCTCAGACACTGAACTCGATCGACCAGGCCATGGTGGATGATCTCCACGAGGTCTGCGACCAGCTCGAGCGCGAACCGCGCATCCTCATCCTGACGGGAACCCGCACCGACAAGGGCGGCATTTTCGCCTCCGGCGCGGACATCTCCCAGCTGCGCGACCGGCGCCGTCATGACGCCCTGCGCGGGATCAACTCGAGCATCTTCGCGCGGATTGCTGCCCTGCCGATGCCGGTGATCGCCGCGATCGACGGCTATGCCCTCGGCGGCGGCGCCGAGCTCGCCTACGCCGCCGACTTCCGGATCGCGACGACGCGGGTGAAGATCGGCAACCCCGAACCCAACCTCGGCATCATAGCCGCCGCGGGGGCATGCTGGCGGCTCGTCGAGCTCGTGGGCGAGCCCGTCGCGAAAGAGATCCTGCTCGCCGGCCGCGTCCTCACCGCAGACGAGGCGCTATCGATTCGGCTGGTCGGCGAAGTCTGCGAGCCGGACGAGCTCCTGGACCGGGCGAACGCGCTCGCGGACCGTATCGGCGGTTTCGACCCGTTGGCGATCCAGGTGACCAAGCAGGTGATCCACGCGCCGCGGGCGGCGCACCCGGTCATCGACAACCTTGCGCAAGCGTTGCTCTTCGAATCCCCGGAGAAGACCCGGCGCATGGATGATTTTCTGCTGAAGCGCAACGCGCGGAAAGGACGCTGAACCCATGGCATTGCCGAATCACATCGCCGTCGTCGGAGGCGGACGGATGGGGGCGGGCATCGCGCTCAGCCTCGCCATCGGCGGATCGCAGGTCACCGTGCTCGAACGCGATGCCGCGTCGGTGGACGCCGCCCGGGCGCGGCTCGATGACATCGCGCAGAAAGCGGTCGCGAAGGATCCCGCGGCCCCCGCCCTCGACGTGCTCCTAGGGCGCCTCGCCGTGTCCGAGGACTACGAGCTCCTGAGAGAAGCAAACCTCGTGATCGAGGCGGTCCCAGAGGACTTCGAGCTCAAAGTGAACACCCTCCGCGCGATCGAGGGGCGCGTCACCGAGACCACCGCGATCGCGACGAACACGTCGTCGCTGTCGGTCACGAAGCTCGCCGCAGAACTCTCCCACCCGTCCCGCTTCCTCGGGCTGCACTTCTTCAACCCGGTTCCCGCCTCCACCCTGATCGAGGTCGTCGTCGGCGAGCAGACCGGCGTCGGCCTCGTCGCCGCAGCGCGAGAGTGGACCGAGGGGCTGCGGAAGACCCCCGTCGTCGTGCATGACGCACCCGGCTTCGCGAGCTCCCGGCTCGGCGTCGCCCTCGCACTCGAAGCGATGCGGATGCTCGAAGAGGGCGTCGCTTCGGCCGAGGACATCGATGCGGCGATGGTGCTCGGGTACCGGCACGCCACCGGCCCGCTCAAAACCACCGACCTCGTCGGTCTGGACGTGCGGCTCGGCATCGCGGAGTACCTCGCCTCCACGCTTGGCGAGCGCTTCGCACCCCCGCAGATCCTGCGCGACAAGGTCGCTGCCGGAGAGCTCGGGCGCAAGAGCGGCACAGGCTTCTTCGACTACAGCTGAACGCTTGGGTCACGCGCCGCACCCCAACGGCTGGCCCGAACCACACACACGATCCCAGGAGGATGCAGATGCCCCAGACCAACGCCCTGTGGAGCGCCCAGGCGCACATGCCGACCGTGCTCTCGAACCCGCAGACCGTCATCGTCAAAGGCGACGGCGCCTACATCACCACTGCGGACGGGGACCGTCTCCTCGACGCCGCCGGCGGCCTCTGGTACGCCAACATCGGCCACGGCCGGGACGAGATCGCACAGGCCGCCGCCGAGCAGATACGCACCCTCGAGACCTGGCACATCTTCGGCCGGTACGTGAACGAGCCGGCACTCGAACTTGCGAACAAGATCGCGACGCTCGCCCCGTTCGACGACGCCAAGGTCATCTTCACCAGCGGCGGATCCGATTCCGTCGACTTGGCACTCAAACTCGCACGCCGTCACCAGCAGCTCCAGGGACAGCCGGAGAAGCTCACCGTCGTATCCCGTCAGGACGGCTATCACGGTCTCCACGCCTACGGTACCAGCGTCGCAGGCCTCTCCTTCAACAGCGACGGCTTCGGCCCCGGCACCCTCATCCCGGAGACACTGCTCGTCGATCAGTGGGACATCGACGCCGCCGAGCGCACCATCCGCGAACACGGCGGAGAGAAGATCGCCGCGTTCATCGCCGAACCCGTCATGGGCGTCGGCGGTCTCGTTCCGCCCCCGGCCGGCTACTTCGAGCGGATCAAGGAACTCGCGAAAGAGTTCGGTTTCCTCGTCATTGCCGACGAAGTCGTCACCGCCTTCGGTCGTCTAGGCACCTGGACGGCGTCCGAGCGCTTCAATCTCGAACCCGACATGATCACTTTCGCGAAAGGCATCACCTCCGGCTACCTGCCCCTGGGCGGCGTCATCGTCGCCCCCAGCGTATCCAGCCAGTTCTACGCAGGAAACGACGCGCCCATCTTCCACCAGGGCCTCACCTACTCCGGCCACGCGACCGTCGCGGCTGTCGCACTCAAGAACCTCGAGATCATCGAGCGCGAGAACCTCCTCGGCCGCGTCCGCGAGCTCGAACCGGTCCTCGTCGAGGAACTCGAACAGCTCCGCCACCACCCCGGCGTGAAAGACGTACGGCACATCGGACTCATGGGCGGCGTCGACCTCGCCGACGGCGTCTCCGGGCTCGACGTTGTCGCCGTCCTCGAAGGTCGCGGCGTGCACCTGCGGAACCTCCCGAACAACATCCTCCAGATCTCCCCGCCCTTCATCGTCACGGCCGAGGAGATCCGCACCATCGTGCGCGGCATCCGCGACGCCCTCGACACCGTACACGGCAGATAAGCCAGGTGGCTGCCCTGCGGGGAAGACAGCCGGCACGACCCGATGTCCTCCCGGACAGGGAGGCTCCACCACTGAATAAGGAACACGCATGAACACATGGAAGAAGCGAGCCCCGAAGACGTTGCTCGCCCTCACCGGGGTCGCGGTGCTCGTCCTCGCGGCGACCGGCTGCAGCTCGGGCAGCTCAGACGACTCCGGCAGCAAGATCACCTTCCCCTAGAGCACCTCCTTAGCCAAGGCCAGAACCGTCTTCAGTGCGGAGCTCCGAGATTCCGAACGTCAAGCCATTCGAAGAAACACCTCCTTGAAGGGATCCACGACCGGCAAGCATGAGAACTCATCGGTGTGGGTGTTCTCCGCGACAGAGAATATCGTGAGGTGCGCGCCCGCTTTAGTCGCGACGAGCGAAAGGGTCGTCCAGGTGTCGGGTGTGATCCGGGTTGCCATGTGTTCAAAACCAATTGGGGGGCACAATCGCATGAACCGATCCGTGAGTACTGATCCAACATGAGGGGGCAATGTCACGAAATACTCCTCAGACATCCCGGCGCTCATCGACCGCTACCTGGATGGCGCCATCAAACTCCACGAGCTTGTCTCCCGCCGCCTGCCCCGAGAAGCACAGGACGCATTCGACGATCTCTCCTCTGGTATCGTGCTCCGGACGCTGCTGATCCCCCAGCCTAAGCGCCCCGACCGTGCCGTCGCGCTCCGATCGCCCGCATCGTCGACAGAGGGGTCATCGCATGTCAGCTACGTCGCATCCGCATTTCTGCGGCACCCTCGGCCCCGTCGGGCTGACCTTCTTCGGCGTCACCTACATGATCATCGCGGTCGTATTCACGACATACGGTGTCGTGAACCAGGTGACCGACGGGCATCTCCCCACCGCCTACATCCTCGCGATCATCGCGATGCCCTTCACCGCTGCCAGCTACCCCACCCTCGCTCGGAAGTACCCGGTCGCGGGCGCCACGTATACCTACACCCAGCAAGCCTTCGGCGGGCTCGTCGAGCTCCTCACCGGCTTGGTGATCCTGCTCGACTACCTCTTCATCCCGATGATCAACTTCCTGGTCATCGGCATCTATCTGTATTCGCAGTTCCCCGCCGTGCCAAATGGGCGTTTACGATGGCGACGCTACTGATTGTGTTCACCTTGAACCTGCTCGGCATCTCCCTGGTGAACCGGGTCAACTTCATCGTGATCGCCCTATCGGTGCTGCTGGTGGTCGTGCTCATGGTTCTCGCGTTCAAGAAGACGCTGCGCGGGGACACCTTGGTGAGACTCCTCGAGCCTTTCACCTTCGGGCAGCGCGGTATCGGTGGGATCGCCTCAGGAGCTGCGATCCTCTCACTCTGGTTCCTGGGCTTCGTTGCCGTCTCCACCCTCGCGGAGGAGGCGCGGAACACCCGCCGCGACATCCCGCGAGCGATCGTCGGCTCGACGCTGCTGGGCGGCCTGCTGTTCGTGCTGGTTTCCTGGTCGGGCGCCCTGGCGTGGTCGCCCAACTGGCAGGCCCTCTCTGCTGACGAAGTGGAAGCGGTCGGCGTCAGCCTCGTCAGGGTGCTCGGCGGCGCGCCGTTCGCCGCGTTCTTCATCGCCATATATGTGGTGAGTTGCTTCGGCAGCGCAATGACCGGGCAGGCATCCGTTTCGCGGTTGCTAATCGCTGTGGGGCGCGACGGTGTGCTGCCCCGGCCGCTCACCAAGCTGCACCCCGGTTCAGCACACCGTTTGTCGTAGTGATCGTCGTGTCGGTGTTCGCACTGGCCAGCCTGGTACTCGACTTGAATACGGCGGAGTTTATGATCAGCTTCGGCGCCCTCGCGGCGTTCGCGATGGTAAACCTGTCAGCCATCAAGGACGAGTTCCTCCGGAAAGACAGGACGGGGAACCGCGCGAAGGGAGGCGTCCTGCTGCACCTGGTCTGCCCGCTGATCGGGTTCGCGCTCACGGTCTGGCTGTGGACGTCGCTGGAGCCCTCGACCTGACTCGTCGGCTGCATTTGGCTGACCATCGCCGCTACCGAGACGCCGGGTCTCAGTGAGTCCGTCCCGAAGCTCGACTTCTCCGGCGAAGCGCCCACGACCATCCAGATCGATTAGCTCAGAGGAATCGAGGCGGCCGCCGACCGGTGAGGCAGTTGGGTATGCGCGCAGTACAGCTGGCGGCGCCTACAGGACTTCGTCGGCGAGTGCCAGCACCGTGGCGAGTGCGGGGTTCCGCGAATCGGCGCGCCAGGCCATGCGCAGGAGCACCTCGTCGAATGGGTCTGCGACCGGGAGGAAGGAGAACCCGTCGGTGTGGGTGTTCTCTGCGACCGATGAGATCGTGAGATGAATGCCGACCTCGGCTGCGACGAGTGACAGCGCCGTCCAGGTGTCGGGGGCGACCTGCGCGATGAGGGGGTCGAAGCCGGCAGCGTGGCTGAGTCGGAGCAGCCGGTCTGTAAGTACTGATCCGGGCTGCGGGGGGAGCGTCACGAAGTAGTCGGCGGAGAGCTGATCCATGTGGACCGAGTCAGCGCCGGCCAAGGTGTGGGTCTTCGGGACGGCGACGACGAGTTGCTCGTTGATCAGAGTGCGGGTTCTGATGCCGGCTGGGACGTAGTCCCAGCGGCCAATGGAGATGTCCGCCTCATCGTTCAGGAGCCGGTTGATGGCGGGCTGGGCGAAGTTCTGGCTGGAGAGCTCGAGGGATAGGTCTGGATGTTTGAGACGCGCAGCGCGGGAGAGCTGGCCGACGAGAATCTGTGTGGAGGCGCCAGCGAAGGCGATACCGACATGCCCGAGTTCGCCGCTCTGAGCGGCGCGCACATCGTGCGCGGCATGCTTGAGTTCGTTGAGAAAGCGGCGGGCCGGGCCGAGCAGAGCCTCCCCGGCCGCAGTGACCTCCACGGAGCGCGTCGTGCGGTGGAACAGCTCCGCGCCCAGTTCCTTCTCCAGTGCCTTTATGGTGCGGCTTACCGGAGGCTGCGCCAAATGGAGGCGTTCGGCCGCTCGCCCGAAGTGCAGTTCTTCCGCGACGGCGACGAATGCTCTGAGGTCCTGAATTTCCACTCGCCAATGATAGCACGAGGTGTCGACGGCGCTCGAAAACTGGACAGTAGCGGCGCTTGAAAAGTGAACACTCAACGATTGGAGAGTGATCACTTTGGAGGACTGGGCGTTGATCCGGAGGCTGGCCGGCGAGGGCGTGCCGAA
>NZ_JAMXSA010000058.1:0-16363 GCF_024124465.1 Microbacterium sp. CnD16-F | reverse complement strand
CGGCGGCCGGGGTCACGTCGGCGTCGGGCTCGCGCCCGGCGGGGAAGGGGCGTCCCCACGACAGCTCGTCGGCGCGCGTGACGCCGAGACCCAGGGGCAGCAGGTCGCCGCCGGTGCGTCCGGATCCGAGCGCCAGACGGATGCCGACGGCCCCCGCCAACGCCGTCTCGATCCACGTGCGCGCATCGGCGCCCGAGACCCGCGTGCGGTCGGAGGTCTCGACGATCGCGGCGCCGCGCACGGCGACGCGGACCGCATCCGCGCCGTCGTCGGGGAACTCCGCGACGGCGAAGTCGGGCAGGTCGTGGATGCCGCCCGCGACGAGCACGCTCAGCACGTCCTCGAGGACGGCGGTGTCGGCGGCGGCGGCATTCCACAGCCGGGCGATGACGCCCTCGGCGACACCGGAACCGAGCAGGATCGCGAAGCGGTCGCCCGCGATGGCGTACCCCGCCTCGGCGGCGAGCGTCGGGGTGGGGTAGCGGAACACGCACCCAGCCTACTGACGGGTGGTGCTCAGACCCATCCCGGCAACCAGTTGTGCACCCAGTAGAACTCGTACGGGATGCGCATCGCGGACCACAGCGGGTACCAGAACGCCGAGACCGCGACGATGACGCCGAGGATGACGAGCACCGTGCGGCGCCCGACCGCCCGCCGGTCGGGATCGGCGTGCGGCGACCCGGCGATCTCCCGCAGCGCGAAGGTGAGCGCGAGGACCAGGAAGGGGAGGATCAGCACCGTGTAGAACTGGAAGATCGTCCGGTTCGGGTAGAACAGCCACGGCACGTAGGTCGCGGCGATGCCGACGAGGACGATCCCCGCGCGCCAGTCGCGCGTGCGGACGCCGTGCACGGCGAGCCACAGCACGGCGAGCACCCCGAGCCACCACAGCAGCGGGTTCGGCATCGAGTAGAGGATCTCGATGCAGCCGCGTGCACTCGCGCACCCGGCGACGCCGTCGGCCGTGCTGTTCGCGTACATCGACGTCGGCCGCAGCAGCAGGGGCCACTGCCACGCCGGACTCGCGTAGGGGTGCGACGAGGTGATCTCCGCCGTCGCCGTGTAGATCGTCTGGTGGTAGTGCCAGAGGTTCTGCAGCGGCAGCGGCACCCACGACCAGAACCCACGGGCCGGGTTCGCGTCGACGGCGTGCCGCTCGTAGCCGCCGTCGGTCGTGAGCCACGTGGTCCACGAGGCGAGGTAGACGAGGACCGCCACCGGCACGAGGATCACGAAGGCCGCGGCTCCCTGCCGCACGGCATCCGCCGGCCAGAAGTGGATGCCGAGCCGTCGCCGCGCGAGCGCGTCGCTCACGACGACGTAGAGTCCGAGCGCCGCCAGCACCCACGCGCCCGACCACTTGACGCCGCACGCCGCGCCGCCGGCGATCCCGGCGGCGAACAGCCAGGGCCGCCCCCACCGCACGGGGCCCCACCAGGGCGCGCGGCCCGCGGCATCCCGTCGCCGCATCGCCTCGGCGAGCCGGTCGAGGTGACGCCGGCGGTCGATCAGCACGAACCAGACCGAGAGCAGCACGAAGAAGGTGAGAAGGATGTCGAGGATCGCCACCCGGCTCATCACGATCGCGAGCCCGTCGATCGCCATCAGGCCGCCGGCGACCGAGCTGAAGAGCACCGAGCGGGTCAGCTGCCAGGCGATGAGGTAGAGGACGAGGACGGCGAGGGTGCCGGCCACGGCGACGGCGAACCGCCACCCGAACGATGAGGTCGGGCCGAACAGGGCCATCCCCGCCCCGATGAGGAACTTGCCGAGCGGGGGATGGACGACGAAGCTCGGCGCGTCGAGGAAGATGTCCGTCTCGCCGTCCGTGAACCGGGCGTCGGCGCCGTCTGGCCAGGTGGCCGCGTACCCGAGGTTCCACTGACTCCAGGCATCCTTCACGTAATACGTCTCGTCGAAGACGATCGCGTGCGGGTGGGCGAGGTTCCAGAAGCGCAGGATGCCGGCGAGCAGGGTGACCGCCAGCGGGGCGAGCCACGCGAGTCGGCGACGGAGCATCGCGTCGGCCGCGAGTCGCCGCCGGACGTCGTCGAGACGGACGCCGAACGGCTGCCGCGCGGGGACCGCGGGCAGGAGCGGTTCCGCGGTCGAGCTCACGGCGACCAGCCTATGCTGGGGCGGTGCTGATCCTCGCCGCGACCCCCATCGGCAACCTGGGCGACGCGACGGGGCGGCTGCGCACCGCCCTCGAGGAGGCGACCATCGTCGCCGCCGAGGACACCCGGACGACGCAGCGCCTGCTGCAGGCGCTCGGGATCGCCAACCGCCCCCGCCTAGTGGCCCTGCACGACCACAACGAGAAGCAGCGCGCCGCGGAACTCGTCGCGCTCGCCGCCGACGAGGACGTCCTGCTGCTCAGCGACGCCGGCATGCCGACGGTCAGCGACCCCGGGTACGCGGTCGTGGCCGCGGCGGTCGAGCAGGGCGTCGATGTGACGGCCCTCCCCGGTCCCAGCGCGGTCATCACGGCGCTCGCCCTCGCAGGGCTGCCGACCGACCGGTTCACGTTCGAGGGGTTCGCTCCGCGCAAGACGGGGGAGCGGCGCACGGTCTTCGGCGCGCTCGCCTCCGAGGCCCGCACGATGGTCTTCTTCGAGGCGCCGTCCCGCCTGGCCGACACGCTCGCCGCGATGGCGGAGGCGTTCGGCGCGGACCGTCGCGCCGCCGTCTGCCGCGAGCTGACGAAGCTGCACGAGGAGGTCGTGCGAGGCCCGCTCGGCGAGCTGGCGGAGTGGGCCGCCGCCGGCGTCCGCGGCGAGATCGTCGTCGTCGTCGAGGGGGCGAGCGTCCGCGCGGTCAGCGAGGACGACGCACTCGCCCAGGTGCAGGCGCTCGTGGCCTCCGGCATCCGCTTGAAGGATGCCGCCGGCGAGGTCTCGCGCGAGACGGGGCTCCCCTCGCGAGACCTCTACCGGGCCGCGGTCGCGGCGAAGAAGCCGCTCAGCCCTTGACGGACCCGGCGGTCAGCCCGCCGACGATGTAGCGCTGCAGCGACAGGAACAGAGCGAGCACCGGCACCGAGGCGAGGATCGCCCCCGCGGCGAACAGACCCCAGTTGCTGGCGAGCTGGTTCGACACCCACTGGAACATGCCGACGGCGAGTGTCCAGTTGTCCTCCGAGACGAGCACGATCTTCGCGATGATGTAGTCGCCGAACGCCGCGATGAAGGCGAGGAGCCCCACGACCGCGAGGATCGGGGTCACCAGCGGCATGATGAGGCGCCAGAAGATCTGCGCGTGCGTCGCGCCGTCGATCTTCGCCGACTCGTCGATCTCCATCGGGATCGTGTTGAAGAACCCGTACATGAGGAACGTGTTCACGCCCAGCGCGCCGCCGAGGTAGACGCAGATCAGGGCGAGCTTGGAGTTGAGCCCGAGCACCGGGAACACCTCGCCGAGGGTCAGCAGCATGAGGAAGATCGCGACGAACGCGAGCGCCTGCGGGAACATCTGCACGATGAGCAGCGCCGTCAGGCTCACGCGCCGCCCCGCGAAGCGGAACCGCGAGAACGCGTACGCCGCAGCCGCGCCCATGAGGACGGCTCCCGCCGCGGACGCGCCGCCCACGAGCAGGGTGTTGCCGTACCAGGCCCAGTAGCTCGTGCCGCCGAGCGCCGTGTAGTTGCCGATGTCGACGACCGAGAAGAGCGCGTTGGCCGCCGAGAGGGTGCCGTTCGGGTTGAACGACGCCGACAGGACGTAGACGAGCGGGAACATCGCGTAGAAGAGGATGCCGGCGGCCACGAGGTACTTCCAGCCGACCTCGAGCACCCAGCGCTTGCGTTGACCGGGGCGCCGCGCGGCGGGACGGGCGGAGCGAGCGGACCCGGTCGTGATCGCCGCGGTGGTGGCGGCGGTGGAGGGAGCGGACATCACTGGTACTCCTCGAGCTTCTTGGTCTGACGGAACGCGAGGGCCGACACGACGCCCACGACGATGAACACGAGGATCGACAGGGCGCTCGCGAGGCCGTAGTCGGCCGCGCCGCCGGAGACTCCGGAGATGTCGTAGATCGCGGAGATCAGGATGTCGGTGTAGCCGAGTGCGTACGGTGCGCCGGGGATCGCCGGCCCGCCGTTGTTGAACATGTAGATGATCGTGAAGTTGTTGAAACTGAACGCGAAGGACGAGATCAGCAGCGGCGCCGTCGAGACGAGCACGAGCGGCAGGACGATCGCGCGCAGCTGGCGGAACCGGCCCGCGCCGTCGATCGAGGCCGCTTCGAGCGCGTCCTGCGGCAGCGCCTGCAGCGCACCCGTGCACACCAGGAAGTAGTACGGGTAGGTCAGCCAGACGTTGACGAAGAGCACGGCCGCGCGCGCGAGCCACGGGTCGCCGAGCCAGTCGATGTTCTGGCCGCCGAAGAAGAACTCGTTGATGACGCCGAACTCCGCGTTGAACATGCCGCGGAACAGCAGCGCGGACATGAAGGCGGGGAACGCGTACGGAAGGATGAACAGCGTCCGCAGGACCTTCCGCCCCCGCACCCGCGGATCGTTGAAGATCAGGGCGAAGACGAGGCCCATCGCGAAGGGGATGAGCACCGACAGGACCGCCCAGGCGAAGGTCCACCCCGTCACGAGACCCAGGGGTTCCAGGATCGCCGGGTTGGTGAACAGCTCGACGAAGTTCGCGAACCCGACGTTCACGACCCACCCCGTCGGGAGGGCGGTCCCGTCGTCGGCGACGAAGTTGCCGGTGGGGGTCGCGTGGTAGACGAGGCCGGTCGCGCTGTCGGTGATGGTCTGCGCCTCGGCATCCCACGTCATCGTCGACAGGTACACCGCGCCGCTCGACCCGTCGCGCGTGCGGATCGACCCGTCGTTCGGGTCGTCGGACACGGGGACGCGGAGGTCGACGACCGCCTGCTGCGTCGCCTGGTCGCCGATGATCTGGTTGCGCGGGACGACGTTCCAGCCGGGCACCTCGGTCGCGGCGCCGGAGGCGGGGGCGGGGCCGACCGCGCTGAGCGGCTCATCGGCGGAGCCCGCCAGTATCTGGCCGTCCTCGACGACGGCGAAGCCGAGCTCGCCGCCGCGCTCGACGACGGTGAGGGGGAGGGTGGGCGCGCCCTCGACACGGCGCTCGCCCTGAGCGAGGGAGGCGGCGACCGCCTGCTCCTGCGAGCCGATGTGGCCCGCGCCGTAGTTCGTGAAGGCGATGTAGCCGGTGTACAGGAAGATGAAGACCTGGAACACGAGCAGGAACGACAGTCCCGGGAGCAGGTACTTCAGCGGCAGCGCGCGCTTGGTGAAGTACACGACGTCGGCGGCGAGCAGCAGCGCGATCGCGACGCCGAACACGATCCAGGACTCCGCCTGGAACGCGGCGATGATGCCGAGCAGGCCCACCGCGTTGATGAGGCCCATCAGGACCAGCTTGACCAGGAAGCCCCAGCCGAGACCGGACCAGCGCCGGGCGTGCGACTCGGCGGGCGCGGGCGCCTCTTCCGGTGGGGCGGGGCTCTGCAGAGCCGTCATGTCGTCTCCCTCTCGAGGAAAGTGGTGCCCGGGGGCGGGGGTGATGCGCCCCGCCCCCGGACGGATGTCAGCCGATCGTCGCTTCGAGGTCGGAGACCATCTTGGTCCACGTCCCCGCGGGGTCGGCGCCCTTGATGATCTGCACCTGGGCGGCGTTCCACAGGTCCCAGACCGAACCCATCTGCGGGATGTTCGGCATGGGGACGCCGTTCTGCGACGACGCGACGAAGCCGGCGATCACGGGGTCGGAGGAGACCTCCTCGGCGAGCTCGGACCACGCCGGGATGCGCGGGTCGGCCTCGTAGAGGGCCTTCTGCGCGTCGTACGTGGCGAGGTACTTCGTCAGGAACTCCTGGGCGACGAGGGCGTTCTTGCTCTCGGCGGAGATGTAGAAGCCCTGCACGCCCACGAACGGCGATGCGGTCTCGCCGCCGGCCGAGGGGATCGGGTTGACCTTGATCTTCGCGCCCTGCGCGGTCAGCGTCTCGACGGCCCAGGGACCCTGGATCGTGTACGCGGCCTTGCCGGAGGCGAAGAGCTCGTTGTTGGTGTCGTAGTCGATCGTGGTCGAGATCTCGCCCGAGCCCTTCTCGCCGTGCTCGCCCAGCCAGGTCGCGAACGCCGTGCCGGCCTCGCCGCCCATGCCGATCTCGCTCGTGTACGAGCCCGAGTCGTCCTGGACGAACACGGGTGCACCGAACGAGGTCTGCAGGCCGTACATCGTGTACGCGTCACCGGTCTGGCCCGCCGTGTTGATGACGAACGGACGCTCGGCGCCCGACTCGGTGCCCGCGGCGATCATGTCGTCGAAGGTCGCCGGGGCGTCCTCACCGACGAGGTCGGTGTTCTGGATGAGCGCGATCGTCTCGAGCGAGTACGGCAGCGCGTAGGTCTGACCGTCGTAGGTGAACGCGTCGGTGGCGACCTTCTCGAAGTTCGCCGCGGACTCGCCGAGGTCGACCGTCGAGACGACACCGGCCTGGACGAGGCTGCCCAGCCAGTCGTGCGCGCCGATCGTGATGTCGGGGCCCTCACCGGTGGGGACCTGGTTGGTGAAGTCGTTGCGGATGTCCTCGAAGTTCTTCTGGACGAGTTCGATCTTCGCGCCGGTCTCGTCCTCGAACGTCTTCGCCGCCGCCTCGATCGCCGGCTTGCGGTTCTCGTCGGTCCAGACGGTGAGGGTGACCCCGCTCGCGTCGATCGGCGCCTCCGACTCCGCGGGAGCCGGGGCGGTGCCGGTGCTGCTCGCGCAGCCGGCCAGCAGGAGGGAGCCCGCCGCCAGTGCGGCGAGGCCGATACCCATCTTGCGCATGGATCTTCCTTCCGGATGTGGTCGATCCGGCGGGCCTCTGGCGAGGTCGCGCCGTAACGACCGGTGTGTGATCGCCGCAGCCGGGTGGCCGCGACGGGTTTTCTCTCAGTGCGTTCGACGGTGTCCCGTCGCGGGACGATCGGTCATCGATCGCCCCGGGGAGCTGTGTGCGCCACACGGACGACGGCGACGTCGCCCCCGGGGAGCACCAGCGTGTCCCGGATCTCGGCCTGCGTGAGCAGGTCGGTTCCGGAAGTCGTGAGCGACACCTCGTCGGTGCCGTGGTTGATGGCGACGAGGTAGTCCGCTGCGTCGCCGCGGCGGAGGATCGTCTCGACGCCGTCGGGGGTGGCGGGGATCGCGATGCCGGCGTCGGCGTAGACCTCGCGCATGATGGCTCGGAGGCCCTCGGCATCCGGTCGTGTGCTGATGTACCAGCCCACGCCCTCGCCGTGCCCGTGGCGGGTGACCGCCGGGCGTCCCTCGGCGGGTCCGTCGGTGTAGACGGCGCGGACCTCGGCGCCGGTCAGCACGAGGTCCTCCTGCCAGACGTCGGCCGCGAAGTCCTCATCCCCGAAGCGGATGCCGGCGACGTCGCCGTGGCGCAGCGGCAGGTGCTCCTCGACGCGCACGCCGAGGGCGTCCTGCAGCACGGCGCCGTACCCGCCTGGGTGGACGGCGTCGTTCTCGTCGACGACGGCCGAGAAGAACGAGACGACGAGCGTGCCGCCCTGCGCGACGTAGGCGGTGAGGTTCGCGGCATCCGCGGCGGTCAACAGGTACTGCGAGGGCACGACGACCAGGCGGTAGCGCGAGAGGTCGTGACCGGGGAGGGCGAAGTCGACGGTGATGTCATCGCGCCACAGTCGCTCGTAGAAGGCCCGGATGCGTTCGTCGTGGCTGACGTCCTCGGACGGGCGCCACTCGAGGTCCTGCGCCCAGAACGACTCGAAGTCCCAGAGGACCGCGACGTCGGCCTCGACCCGCGCCCCCTGCACCTCGGCGAGACGCCCCAGCTTCGCGCCGAGGTCGACGACCTCGCGGAAGACGCGGGACTCGACGCCGGCGTGGGGGAGCATCGCGGAGTGGAACTTCTCGGCGCCCGAACGTCCCGCGCGCCATTGGAAGAAGAGGATGCCGTCGGCCCCCCGGCCGAAATGGCTCAGCGAGTTGCGGGCCATCTCGCCGGGACGCTTCGCGACGTTCCGCGGCTGCCAGTTGACGGCCGACGTCGAGTGCTCCATGAGGATCCAGGGCTTCTCGCCCCCGACCGAGCGGGACAGGTCCGCGGCGATCGCGAGTCCGATCTCGCCCTCCTCATCGGCGGCCCACAGGTAGTGGTCGTCCGAGACGATGTCGACCTCGTCGGCCCAGGCCCAGAGGTCGACGCCGTGGTGCTGGTTGGCCATGAAGTTCGTCGTGATGGGCTGCGCCGCGTGCCGGCGGATCGCGTCCTTCTCGATGCGGAAGCACTCGCGCAGCATCGCGTCGGTGTAGCGGGCCCAGTCGAGCTTCTGCGCCGGGTTGATCGTCGAGGGTGCGGTGGCGGGGGCGCCGACGTGGTCCCACTCCTCGTAGTGCTGACCCCAGAAGGCGGTGCCCCAGGCGGCGTTGAGCTCGGCGATCGTGCCGTACTTCTCCTGCAGCCACCGCCGCCAGGTGCGGACGGCGTGAGGGGAGAAGTCCTCGCCCACGGGGACGCCGTACTCGTTGTGGATGTGCCACAGGACGACGGCCGGGTGGTCGCCGTACCGCTCGGCGAGGGCGCCGGCGATGCGGGCGATCGCGGCGCGGTACTCGGGAGCGGAGTGCGAGACCATGCCGCGGGCCCCGAAGCCGAGCGGGACGCCGTCCTTCGTGACGGCGCGGGCGTCCGGGTACTGCGCGAAGAACCAGGCCGGGGGAGAGGCGGTGGGGGTGCCGAGGTCGACGGCGATGCCGTTCGCGTGGAGCAGGGCGATGACGTCGTCGAGCCACCCGAAGTCGAACTCGCCCTCGCGGATCTCGAGGAGCCCCCACGAGAAGATCCCGATGCTGACGAGGTTCACGCCCGCCTCGCGCATGAGGCGCACGTCCTCGTTCCAGACCTCGCGCGGCCACTGCTCCGGGTTGTAGTCACCGCCGTAGGCGATGCCCTCCAGTCGCGGCCAGGCGGGGCTCGTCATGCTCGGGTGCCATCCTCATCGATCGGGCGTGTCACGGCGCGGCCGCCAGGGATTGGCTGGGACCGGTAACAGGTTTGTTCGGAGTCTATGCGGCCGTCGCGGGCGACCCCGGCCCCGTTACCGAACTGTGACTGGTTCCAGGTCGCGACGGAGCGGGCGCCGCCCCAGGTATAGAGTCGGCGCGTGGTCCTCCCCTCCGAGCGCAGACGTCCCACCATCCGCGACGTCGCCGAGGTCGCCGGTGTCTCGCACGGCACCGTCTCCCGGGTCATCAACGGCGGCCGATGGGTCTCGGAGGCCTCGCGCATCGCGGTCGAGGCGGCGATCCAGGCGACGGGCTACACCGTCAGTCACGCCGCCCGCGCGCTCGCGACGGGCCGGGCGAACTCCGTCGCGTTCCTCCTGACCGAGCCTCAGCACCTCCTGTTCGCCGACCCCACCTTCGCCCTGCTGCTGCGCGGAGCGACCGAGGCGCTCGCCGCCCGCGACATGACGCTCGTGCTCCTCATCGCCGAGCACCCCTCGCAGTACGCGAACATCGAGCGCTACGTCCGCGCCGGTCACGTCGACGGCGTCCTGCTCATCTCCTCGCACGAGTCCAACCCGCTGCTGGCCGCCCTCACGAGCGCGGGCGTGCCCACCGTCTGCTCCGGCGTGCCCCTCGGCGACCGTGCGCACGTCCCGACCGTCTCGGTCGACGAGGAGGCCTCCGCGCGGGCGATGACCCGGCACCTGCTCGACCGCGGGTACGAGCGGATCGCGATCATCACCGGCCCCGACGACACCCCCGGCGGACGCTATCGCCTCGTCGGATTCCGCGACGAGATGGGGGAGCGGTTCGACTCCGCGCTCGTCGAGCAGGACGCGTACTCCAGCGACGCCGGGGAGGCCGCCATGACGCGTCTGCTCCAGCGCGCCCCCGACATCGACGCGGTCTTCGCGGCATCCGACGTCATGGCCGTCGGCGCGATCGCCGCCCTGCGCAAGGCGGGCCGGCGTGTCCCCGACGACGTCGCGGTCGCGGGCTTCGACGACTCGGGGCTCGCGGCGACCACCGATCCGCCCCTCACGACGATGCGCCAGCCGTGGACGGAGATCTCGCGCCGGATGGTCGAGGTGCTGCTCGAGGTCATCGACGGCGGCGCGGGGGAGTCGATCGTCCTCCCGACGACCCTCGTGCCCCGCGCCAGCGCCTGAGCGCCCGTCATGATCGGCGGAGGCCCGCCGTGTCGCCCGTAGAATCTCCAGGTGACTTCCGGCGGCTCCTTCTACATCACCACCCCCATCTACTACCCGAGCGATCTGCCCCACATCGGGCACGGGTACACGTCGGTGGCGGTGGACACCCTCGCGCGCTGGCACCGGCAGGCAGGCGATGACACCTGGATGCTCACCGGCACCGACGAGCACGGTCAGAAGATGCTCCGCGCCGCCGCGGCCAACGGCGTGACGCCGCAGGAGTGGGTGGACAAGCTCGTCACCGAGAGCTGGTTCCCGCTGCTGCGGACCCTCGACGTCGCCAACGACGACTTCATCCGCACGACGCAGCCGCGCCACGAGGAGCGGGTCCAGCAGTTCGTGCAGGCCCTGTACGACCGCGGCTACATCTACGCGGGGGAGTACGAGGCGCTGTACTGCGTCGGCTGCGAGGAGTTCAAGCCCGAGGCCGAGATCGTCGACGGCACGGGTCCCTTCGAGGGCCTCAAGGTGTGCGCCATCCACTCGAAGCCGTTGGAGCTGCTGCAGGAGAAGAACTACTTCTTCAAGCTCAGCGAGTTCCAGGACCGGCTGCTCGAGCTGTACCGGAGCCAGCCCGACTTCGTGCGTCCCGATTCCGCCCGCAACGAGGTCGTCTCGTTCGTGCGGTCGGGGCTGAAGGACCTCTCCATCTCGCGGTCCGCGTTCGACTGGGGCATCCGGGTGCCGTGGGACGAGTCGCACGTCATCTACGTATGGGTCGACGCGCTCTTGAACTACGCGACGGCCGTCGGCTACGGCGACGACCCGGCGGAGTTCGAGCGGCGGTGGCCGGCCTACCACGTGGTCGGCAAGGACATCCTCCGCTTCCACGCCGTCATCTGGCCCGCCATGCTGATGGCCGCCGGTCTCGAGGTGCCGAAGGGGATCTTCGCCCACGGCTGGCTTCTCGTCGGCGGCGAGAAGATGTCGAAGTCGAAGCTCACCGGCATCGCACCGACCGAGATCACCGACGTCTTCGGTTCCGACGCCTACCGGTTCTACTTCCTCTCCGCGATCGCGTTCGGACAGGACGGCTCGTTCTCGTGGGAGGACCTGTCGGCGCGCTACCAGGCCGAGCTCGCCAACGGTTTCGGCAACCTCGCCTCGCGCACGATCGCGATGATCGGGCGCTACTTCGACGGTGTCGTGCCCACTCCGGGTGAGCCGACCGAGCTGGACCTCCGGGTGCAGCGGACGGTGGCGGATGCCGCGACCGCCGCCGATGCCGCGATGACCGCCTTCCGCCCCGACGAGGCGATCTCGGCCATCTGGACGATCGTCGACGAGCTCAACGGCTACATCACCGAGAACGAGCCCTGGGCGCTCGCGAAGGACGACGCGAACCGGGAGCGCCTCTCGACGGTGCTCTACACGGCTGCCGAGGGGCTGCGCGCGCTCGCCGTGCTGCTCTCGCCGGTCATGCCGCAGTCGACGGCGACCCTCTGGGGCGCGCTCGGCGCTCCGGGCGAGCTGACGGCGCAGCCGCTGCGCGAGGCGGGCACGTGGGGGCAGCTCCCCGCGGGTACCCGCGTCGGCACGCTCGCGCCGCTGTTCCCGCGCGTCGAGCAGAGCGCATGACGGACGACCCGAGCACCTACGTCCGCCAGCGCGAGAAGTCCGCGCGCGACGTCCGATGGCCGGATGCGCCGGAGCCGCTCCCGGTCGCCGTCTACGACAACCACGCGCACCTCGAGATCGAGGACGGCGACGAGCCGCGCGGCCTGGACGAGCAGCTCGCCCGCGCCGCGGAGGTCGGCGTCGTGGGCGTCGTGCAGGCGGGGGGCGACATCGAGTCCTCGCGCTGGTCGGCGTGGGCCGCGGCATCCCACCCCGCGGTGCTGGCCGCCGTCGCGATCCACCCGAACGAAGCGCCGGCGTACGCGGCCGCCGGGCGACTGGACGAGGCGATCGGCGTCATCGACGAGCTCGCCGCGCAGCCGCGCGTGCGGGCGGTGGGCGAGACGGGTCTCGACTTCTTCCGGACCGACGAGGACGGGATCCCCGCCCAGGTCGCGAGCTTCGAGGCGCACATCGACATCGCGAAGCGGCACGGGATCGCGATGCAGATCCACGATCGCGACGCGCACGAGGCCGTCCTCGAGACCCTCGAGCGGGTCGGCGCGCCGGAGCGCACCGTCTTCCACTGCTTCTCGGGCGATGCCGACATGGCCCGGTACTGCGCCGACCGCGGCTACTGGCTGAGCTTCGCCGGGAACGTCACGTTCAAGAACGCGCAGAACCTGCGGGACGCCCTCGCCGTGACCCCGCGCGAGCGGATCCTCGTCGAGACGGATGCGCCCTTCCTCACCCCGACACCGCACCGCGGCCGCCCCAACGCCCCGTACCTCGTGCCGGTGACGGTGCGGTTCCTGGCCGCCGAGCTCGGTATGCCCCTCGAGGAACTGTGCGCACAGCTCGCGCAGAACACGCTCGAGGTCTACGGCGCCTTCACGGACTGAGGCAGCGCGACGGCCATCGGCGGGCGCGTCGTCGACCCCGGCACGAGTTCCCACGGCAGGTCGACCACCCGGGGGCCGTCGTCGAGCAGAGCGCCGGGGAGCGTGTCGAACATCGCCTGGGCGGCGAGGTCGGGACGGATGCAGACGTGCGTCACGCCGAGGCGGCGGTTGACGGCGCAGTCGGTGGAGCAGAGCGCGACGAGTTGGACGTCGCGGGGGATGACGAGGCGCATCTCCTCGAGCTGCAGGTAGACGTCGGGCCCGTCCTCGGCACCGGCGAAGATCGCGTCCGCACCGTCGGCGAGGACGTCGGTGATGAGGCGCGGCAGCGTGCGGCGCGAGGCGTCGACAGCGCGCACCAGCGGCTCGCGGCCGCGGACCGAACTCCAGATCTCGTACGCGGCGCGTCCGATCTCGTCGCGGGGGGCGCCGCCGTCCTCGGTGAGGAAGGCGATGCGGCGGGCGCCCGCGCGTTCGAGTTCGTCCAGTCCCGCCCGGACGGCCGCGTCGTACCCCGTGCGGATGCTGAGTCCGCGCGAGCCGTCGACGAACTGGTCGTCCGCGACGATGGGGATGCCGCGGGCGATGGCCGCGAGCAGGAGTTCCCGGTTGCCGCGCGCGTCGGGCACGTAGAGCGCGTCGAGCGTCGTGCCGGCGATGAGGTCGGGGGTCGAGTCGGGGAGGACGGTCACGGTGAACCCGTGGGCCGCGGAGGCGCGGACGAGCGAGGTCAGCTTGCGCGCGCGCTGGAGTTCGCCGCGCCGGTCGTCGTCGGGGTCGTCGCCCATGACGAACCCTACCGTCATCGTCCGGCCGCTGCGCAGCGCCGCGGCGTGGCGGTTGGGGACGTAACCGAGTTCGGCAGCGATGGCCTTGATGCGTTCCCGCGTCTCGGGGCGCATGCTGCCGCGATCGTTGAGCGCCTGGCTGATGGCCGCCGTCGACACGCCTGCGGCGCGCGCGATGTCCTTCAGCGTGACGCTCGCGCTCACGGCTGCTCGCCCTCGTCCGGTGAGGCGCCCTCGCGCGGCCCGGGCAGCACGGTGCGCACCGCCTCGGCCCACTCGGGACCGGCGCCCGAGGAGGCGAGCGTGTGGCCGCGGGCGATGAGCTGGTGCAGCAGCACGCCCGAGAAGTGGCGGAGCGCCGTCTCGACCTCGGCCGAGTCGCCGCGCCGTCGTGCGCGGGTGAGTTCCTCGTCCAGGACGCCGTGCACGAACCCGCGGAGGTCGACGACCGAGGGGGACACCTCGTGCACGCGCCGGGCGGCGGCGTGCCGCTTGGCGGCGGCCTGGACGATCTCGCGCGCCTGGCCGACGGTCTCGGCCTCGTCGACGGGGGCGTGCAGCCGGATGGTCTCGAGGTCGAGGAGTTCGACGCCGGGCAGCAGCGCCACCTCGGGGTCGACGTTGCGGGGCAGGCCCAGGTCGATGATCACCTGCGCGCGGGTGCTCCCGGCGCGGGCGGTCGCGTGCGAGAAGGCGTCGAGGGCGAAGGTGTCGGTCGTCGCCGTGCAGGTGACGACGATGTCGGCGGCTGCGGCCTCGGCGGCGTAATCGTCGACGCCGACGTGGACGAGGTGCTCGCGGTTGGCGAACTTCTGGCGCCCCGACCGCGAGTGCACGCGGATGTCGGTGGCCCCGACCGCTCGCAGGGCGGCGAGGGCCGCCGCGGCGTAGCGTCCCGTGCCCACGAGGAGGACGCGGGCGGTCGCCCAGTCGACGCGGGGGCTCACGAGGTCGACGGCGAGACGGACGAGCGAACGCCCGGACTCACCGAGCCGCGTCGTGTTCTTGACGGCGCGGGAGGTCTCGGTGGCGCGCTGGAAGAGGTGCTCGAGCGGCGCGGTCGTCAGGCCGCGGCCGCGCGCAGCCTCGAGGGCGCGTCGCACCTGGCCGGCGATCTCGTCCTCGCCGACGGCGACGGAGTCGAGTCCCGACGCGACCGTGAAGAGGTGGTGGGCGACCTGGTTGCCGTGGGCGAAGTCGACGTTCTCGCGCAGCGACCGGTAGTCCATGTCGGCGGCGCCGGCGATCGCCTCCATCGCGGCATCCATCGCGGGGACGGGGGAGGCGAGGTCGGGTTCCTCGGCGAGGTCGAAGTACGCCTCGAACCGGTTGCAGGTCGCGAGCACGACCGCCCCGCGGACCGACTCGTGGACCGCGGACAGGCGCTCGGCGAGGTCGTCTCCGACCGTCGAGAGCCGCTCGAGGGAATCGAACGGCGTGGAGCGCTGATGCGCGGTCAGGCAGACGAGCACGGTGCGGAGAACCCCCTTGGATCACGATTAGTATATCGATTAACCGATTCGAGGAGTCCATCATTCCCGGCCTCAGCCACCCCCTCATCGCCGCGCGCACCCGCGAGTCCCGTCTCGTGCGGGCGCTGCTGGGCGATCGTCCGCAGACGACCCCCGTCTGGTTCATGCGGCAGGCGGGGCGATCCCTCCCCGAGTACCGCGCGCTCCGGTCGCAGGGATCGATGATCGACGCATGCCTCGACCCGGCGCTCGCGAGCGAGATCACGATGCAGCCGGTGCGCCGTCACGGCGTCGACGCGGCGATCTTCTTCAGCGACATCATCGTGCCGCTCGCCCTCATCGGCGTCGACGTCGAGATCGTCGCCGGCCGCGGTCCGGTCTTCTCCCAGCCGCTGCGGACGCCCGCCGACATCGCGCGCACCGTCGCGATCGACCCCGCCCTCGTCACCGAGCGCGGGGAGGTCATCGCGGATGCCGTGGGCCGCACGACCGCGATGCTCGCGGAGCTTTCCGAGGAGCGCGGCGAGCCGCTGCCGCTCATCGGGTTCGCCGGCGCGCCGTTCACCCTGGCGGCCTACCTCGTCGAGGGCGGCCCGTCGAAGGACCACCTCGCGGCCCGACGCCTCATCCACGAGGACCCGGCCGCGTGGCAGGACCTGACGATGTGGCTCGCCGAGGTCACCGGCCGCTTCCTCGCCCTCCAGATCGAGGCGGGGGCGAGCGCAGGGCAGCTGTTCGACTCGTGGGCGGGCGGGCTGAACCCCGACGACTACCGCGCGTCGGTGCTCCCGGCATCCGTCGCCGCGCTCTCGCACGCCCGGGCGCTGCCACTGCCCGAGGGCGTCGACAGGCTGCCGCTCGTGCACTTCGGGGTCGGTACGGGCGAGATCCTCGCCGACATGGCGACCCCCGACATCGATGCGCTCGGCGTCGACTACCGGGTCCCGCTCGACGAGGCGCGTCGCCGCATCGGCCGCGATCTGACGATCCAGGGCAATCTCGACCCCGCACTGCTGTTCGCGCCCGAGCCGGTGCGGACGGCGGGTGTGCACCGCGTGCTCGAGGCCGGTCTCGCCGCGCGCGCACACGTGTTCAACCTCGGTCACGGCGTGCCGATGGAGGCCGACCCCGACGCCATCTCGGCGGTGGTCCGGACGGTCCACGACTGGCGGGCGCCGTGACCGGAGCCCTCCGCCGTCACGACGTCGTCATCGTCGGCGGCGGTGTCGCCGCGCTGACCACGGCGTGGGAGCTCGCCCGCGCCGGCCGCGACGTCGTCGTGCTCGAGGCCGGCGACGCCGTCGGCGGGATGCTGCGCCGCGGGGTCGTCGCGGGAGTCGAGCTCGACCTCGGTGCGGAGTCCTTCGCGACCCGCACGACCGGCGTCGCCGACCTCGCGGCCGACGCGCGACTGGCCGTGCAGT
>NZ_JAMXSA010000057.1:0-16479 GCF_024124465.1 Microbacterium sp. CnD16-F | reverse complement strand
GACGGATGCCGCGGCCCCCGCGCCCGCCGACGACGCCGCCCTCACGCAGGTCGTCCTCGGCATCGCCGCGAAGGACGCGCGCCCGGCGGACCCCGACGAGACGCAGCCGGCCGGCCTGCCCGGTAAGTTCGCCGGCGACGCGTTCGTCGAGACCGCCGTCTTCTCGCCGCGCGAGAGCGCCGCCGCGGCGGGTGCCCCCGGTTTCCGCAACGCCGCCGACACCGACCCCGCCCTCCCCGCGAACCGCGCGTGGGCGCGCGAGATCCTCGGCCGTGTCCCGTCGTCGGCGGCGGGGGATGCGACGATCGCCGCAGCCCGCATCGGCACCGAGTCCGAGCTTGAGGCCCTGCTCGGCCGCGTGGGTTCGGCGGCCGGCGCGTGGGGCCCGCTGCCCGCCGCCGATCGCGCCGAGGTCCTCCTCCGTGCGGCCGGCGCGCTCGAACGTCGCCGCGCCGAGCTCATCGAGGTCGCGGCGTCCGAGACCGGCAAGACCCTCGCCGAGGCGGACGTCGAGGTGAGCGAAGCCGTCGATTTCGCCCGCTACTACGCCGCGACCGCGCGCGAGCTCGACCGGGTGAGCGGTGCCGTCTTCGTCCCCGACCGGGTGACGGTCGTCACGCCGCCGTGGAACTTCCCGGTCGCGATCCCCGCCGGCGGCGCGCTGGCCGCCCTCGCGGCGGGCTCGGGTGTCGTCTTCAAGCCCGCACCCCAGGCCCGCCGCTGCGCCGCGGTGGTGGCCGAGGCGATCTGGGAGGCCCTGGACGGCGCCGCCGTCGGCCGCGACATCCTCGCCCTCGTCGATCTCGACGAAGGCGGCCTCGGCAAGCAGCTCATCACGCACCCGTCGGTGGACCGCGTCATCCTGACGGGGTCCTTCGAGACGGCGGCGCTCTTCCGCTCCTGGCGTCCGGACCTCGCCCTCCAGGCCGAGACGAGCGGCAAGAACGCCATGATCGTCATGCCCTCGGCCGACCTCGACCTGGCGGCATCCGATCTCGTCCGTTCGGCGTTCGGCCACGCGGGACAGAAATGCTCCGCCGCCTCGCTCGCGATCCTCGTCGGTCCCGTCGCCCGGTCGCAGCGGTTCCGCCGTCAGTTGGTGGATGCCGCGACCTCGCTCCGCGTGGGCGCGCCCGAGGATCCGCTGACCGAAGTCGGTCCGCTCGTCGAAGCCCCGAGCGGCAAGCTCGCCTGGGCGTTGACGACCCTGGACGAGGACGAGGAGTGGCTCGTCGAGCCGCGCGAACTGCCGCACCAGCGCTACGGCGGACGGCTCTGGACCCCCGGCATCCGCACCGGGGTGAAGCCCGGCTCGCGGGTCCACCTCGAGGAGTTCTTCGGCCCCGTCCTGGGGGTCATGCACGCGCGGTCGCTCGAGCATGCGATCGAGCTGCAGAACGCGGTCGACTACGGCCTCACCGCGGGCCTCTACACGCAGAACCCCGACGACCTCGCTCTGTGGCTCGACCGGGTCGAAGCAGGCAACCTCTACGTCAACCGCGGCACGACGGGTGCGATCGTCCAGCGTCAGCCGTTCGGCGGCTGGAAGCGGTCCTCCGTCGGGGGCGGCGCGAAGGCCGGCGGTCCGAACCACCTCGTCGGGCTCGGGTCGTGGCGGCCGACGGCGGGGGTGGCGGCGTCGTCGACGCTGCACCTCAAGGGACTCGACTCGACGATCGCCGACGTCATCGAGGCGGCCCAGCCCGCCCTGGGCTACGAGGCGTTCGAGTGGTTGCGCCGTGCGGCGTTGTCCGACGCCGTCGCGTGGGACCGCACCTTCGGCAAGGTCGTCGACGTCTCGCACCTGGGCGTCGAGCGCAACCTCTTCCGTTACCGTCCGGCGAGCGTCGAGATCCGATCGACGACGGATGCCGCGCCGCAGGCGCTCGTGCGTGCGATCATCGCCGCCGTCCGCGCCCGCTCGACGTTCACCGTCAGCACGCCCGCGGGGCTGCCGGCCATCGTGCGACAGGCCCTCGGCGCGCTCGAGGTGGCGGTGTTCGTCGAATCGGACGAGGACTGGATCGCGCGGATGGCGGCGCCCCGCGCCGAGGGCGTGCCCGCGCGGGCCGACCGGGTGCGGCTGGTGGGGCCGCCGGCGCATGTGGGCGAGGTGCGCACCGCGCTCGCCGCGGCGATCTCGGGCGACCCGGATCTGGCCGTCTACGCCGACGAGGTCACGCAGGCCGGGCGGATCGAACTGCTCCCGTTCCTGCGCGAGCAGTCGATCACGATCACGGCGCACCGCTTCGGCAATTCCGACCGGTGGAGCGAATCCGTCATCTGAGACCGAGCGGGGCGGCCGACGACGGATTTGTCCATCCGGCGAAGAAAACAACTTATCTTTCTGGTGCGTCGGCCGTCCGACGTTGTTGAATGTCCTCGTGCGCTTCTGGGGGAGGCGCACGAGAACACTCCGGGGGGAGTGTCGCCCCGGATCGAGGACCTGGCGTCCTCGGCCCGGGGCATCTCGGTTCCCGGCGGCTCAGGAGTAGTGCGGACGACGGGCGTAGGCGTCGGGGTCGGCGTCCTCCCGCGGCACCATGAACGAGTCGACGAGCGCGCGCACCGTGAGCCCCAGCAGCGTCCACTCGCCGGTCGGTGTGCCGTCCGTGCCCGACAGACGGAACGTCGGGTGCGGGATCCGTTCGAGGGACCGGATGGCGAAGCCCTCCGCCATCGCCGCCATCGCCTCGGCGAAATCGTCGATCGTCAGCCCCTCGCGCATCCGCATGCCGTAGGCGTCGATGAGGTACTGGTAGAGCTCGGTGAAGGCCTGGATGGACTCGCGGTGACGCTCGTGGCTGGCCTCGGTGAGCTCCGGCCACGTGTCCGCAGCCGTCCGCAGCGCCAAAGCCACTCGGAACGACTGCGCCTCGAGCAGATCGGTCGGGTCCTCGGTGGACAGCTCCGCGGCGAGGACGTGCTGCCGGGCCGCCTGGCGGATGATCTCCTCGCCGGTGACCTCTTCGCCGATGAGCTCCTCGACCCGGGCACGCATCGCGTCGGCCGGTCCGGCCACCCGCATCCGCATCATGGCCACGGCGAGCTCGCGGTGGTAGTCGGCCTGGTCGCTCCAGAGCCGGTACGCCGCACCGGTCGTGAGGCCCGCGCGACGCAGCACGTCCTGCAGCCGAATGTGCTGGACGCCGGCGCTCACCCCGCGCTCGAGGAGCATCTGCATGCCGGTGCGCAGCAGCAGGGCTTTCGTCTGCTCACCCGTGCGTCTGGCCATGCTCTGCATCCTGTCATCATCGGCATGCATCCGTGCCGCCTGTCCACCGCCGTCCGTGCGGGTCGACCTGGCATGATGGGTCCCGGCGTGCCCGATTCGTCGGCTTCTGCAAGCTCCGTCGGGCCTCTGGACAGCGTCCGCCGCCCCGGGAACGAGGAGCGAGAATGACGACGCAGCACGAGACCGCGCCGGTGCGCACCGCCCAGCGCCGCCGTTACCTCATGTGCCGCCCCGAGCACTTCACGGTGTCGTACCGGATCAACCCCTGGATGGATCCGGCGAACCCCACCGACACCGCGAAGGCCGTGCGGCAGTGGCAGGCGCTGCACGACGCCTACGTCGCGCTCGGGCACGGGGTCGAGCTCATCGATCCGGTGCCGGGGCTGCCCGACATGGTCTACACCGCGAACGGCGGATTCATCGTCGACGGCCGCGCGTTGGGCGTCCGCTTCCGCGTCGACGAGCGTCGCGGCGAGGAGCGGCCCTTCATGGACTGGTTCGCCGCCCACGGCTTCGAGGTCGTCGAGCCCGTCGAGGTGCAGGAGGGCGAGGGTGACTTCCTGCTCGTCGGCGACACGATCCTCGCCGGCACCGGATTCCGGTCGGTCGGGGACAGTCACCGCGAACTCGCCGAGGTCTTCGGGCGCGAGGTGGTGTCACTGCGCCTCGTCGATCCGCGGTTCTACCACCTCGACACGGCCATCACCGTCCTGGATCCCGTCGAAGGCCCCACGGGAGTCGAGCGGGCGAACATCGCCTACCTGCCGTCCGCGTTCGACGAGGCGTCGCAGCGGGTGCTCGCCGAGCGCTACCCCGACGCCATCCACGTGTCGGATGCCGACGGTGCCGTCTTCGGGCTGAACGCGGCCAGCGACGGCCTCCATGTCTTCGTCTCGCCCCGCGCCACCGGCTTCGCCGCGCAGCTCGAGGAGCGCGGCTACATCCCCGTCCCCATCGATCTGTCCGAGCTGCTGCTCGGCGGCGGCGGCATCAAGTGCTGCACGCTCGAACTGCGCGGAGGTGCGCGATGACCGACGTCCGGCCCCAGACGACCCCGTCCGCAGATTTCATCGCGGCCGAAGAAGCCCACGTGGCGCACAACTATCACCCCCTCCCCGTCGTGGTCGCCGAGGGTGAGGGGTCGTGGGTCACCGACGTCGAGGGGCGGCGCTACCTCGACCTGCTGTCGGCGTACTCGGCCCTGAACTTCGGACACCGGCATCCCGCCCTCGTCGCCGCAGCGACCGAGCAGCTCGGGCGACTGACCCTCACCAGCCGGGCGTTCCACAACGACCGCCTCGGCGCCTTCGCCGACGCGCTCGCCGCCCTCGCCGGCAAGGACATGGTCCTCCCGATGAACACGGGCGCCGAAGCCGTCGAGACCGGCATCAAGGTGGCGCGGGCGTGGGCGTACCGCGTGAAGGGGGTGCCCGACGGGGCGGCGAAGATCGTCGTCGCGGCCGGCAACTTCCACGGCCGCACGACGACCATCGTGGGTTTCAGCGACGACCCGCAGGCCCGCGACGGCTTCGGGCCGTTCGCGCCCGGGTTCGAGATCGTGCCCTACGGGGATGCCGCGGCCCTGACCGCCGCGATCGACGAGAACACCGCCGCCGTCCTCATCGAGCCGATCCAGGGCGAGGCGGGCGTCGTGATCCCGCCGGACGGATACCTCCGCGCCGTCCGCGAGGCGTGCACCGCGACGAACGTGCTGTTCATCGCCGATGAGATCCAGTCCGGCCTCGGGCGGGTCGGCACCACGTTCGCGTGCGAGCGCGAGGGTGTCGTCCCCGATCTGTACCTGCTCGGCAAGGCACTGGGCGGCGGCATCCTCCCCGTGTCCGCCGTCGTGGGCGATCGTGACGTGCTGGGCGTCATCCACCCCGGCGAGCACGGCTCGACCTTCGGCGGCAACCCGCTCGCGGCGGCCGTCGGTCTCGCCGTCGTCGACCTGCTCCGCACCGGCGACCTGCAGAAGCGAGCACTGTCGCTCGGCGACCACCTGCGTGCGCGGCTCGAACCTCTCCTCGGGTCGGGTGTCACCGCGATCCGCGTCGCGGGCCTCTGGGCGGGCGTCGACATCGACCCGGCCGTCGGCACCGGCCGCGAGGTCGCCGAGCGGCTGCTCGCGCGGGGAGTCCTCGTCAAGGACACGCACGGGCAGACCGTCCGCATGGCGCCGCCGCTGGTCATCCGCGCCACCGAGATCGACTGGGCCGTCGAGCAGTTGCGCCTCGCCCTCGAAGGCTGACCCGCGGGGCGAAACACTCCGGCAACACCGCCCGGATTAGGCTCGTCGCATGGGTGACCTCTTCGACGGATACGGCTCCACGCTGGCGCCGCGCAAGACCCCTTCCGGCGTCCCTGCGTTCGACGAGATGTTCGCCGAGGTGGCGCATCCTGGCGAGGCGGCGCAGTCGCGTTCGACCTACCGCGAGCTCTATCAGGCCCTCGCACAGATGACGCAGGAAGAGCTGCGGGGGCGCACCGAATCGCTCGCGAGCTCGTACCTCGCACAGGGCGTCACGTTCGACTTCGCGGGCGAGGAACGACCGTTTCCGCTGGATGCCGTGCCCCGGGTCATCGCCTACGACGAGTGGTCGCGCATCGAGAAGGGCGTGCAGCAGCGCGTCCGGGCGCTCGAGGCGTTCCTCGACGACGCGTACGGCCACCAGCACGTCGTCCGCGACGGCGTGCTGCCGGCGAAGCTGATCGCGTCGTCGCAGTACTTCTACCGGCAGGCGGCCGGCATCCGCTCGGCCAACGGCGTCCGCATCCAGGTCGCCGGCATCGACCTCATCCGCGACGAGCACGGCGAGATGCGCGTGCTGGAGGACAACGTGCGTGTGCCCTCGGGCGTGAGCTACGTCATCTCCAACCGCCGGGTCATGGCGCAGACGCTGCCCGAGCTGTTCGTCTCGATGCGGGTGCGTCCCGTCGGCGACTACCCGAACAAGCTCCTGCAGGCGCTCCGCAACTCCGCGCCTCCGGGTGTCGACGATCCGAACGTCGTCGTCCTCACCCCCGGTGTCTACAACTCCGCGTACTTCGAGCACACGCTGCTCGCCCGCCTCATGGGCGTCGAACTCGTCGAGGGGCGCGACCTCGTCTGCCAGGGCGGCAAGGTCTTCATGCGCACCACGCGCGGTCCGCGCCGGGTCGACGTCATCTACCGCCGCGTCGACGACGACTTCCTCGACCCGCTGCAGTTCCGCGCCGACTCGATGCTCGGCGCCCCGGGGCTCATGCTGGCCGCGCGCCTGGGCAACGTCACGATCGCGAACGCGGTCGGCAACGGCGTCGCCGACGACAAGCTGCTCTACACGTACGTGCCCGACCTCATCCGGTACTACCTCGCCGAGGAGCCCATCCTCAAGAACGTCGACACCTGGCGGCTCGAGGACCCGGGCGCCCTCGAAGAGGTGCTCGACCGCCTCGACGAGCTCGTCGTGAAGCCCGTCGACGGCTCGGGCGGAAAGGGCCTCGTCGTCGGCCCCGACGCGAGCCCCGCCGAGCTCGACGCCCTGCGCTCGAAGCTCCTCGCCGACCCCCGCGGCTGGATCGCGCAGCCGGTCGTCATGCTCTCGACGATCCCGACCCTGGTCGACGACGGGATGCGGCCGCGCCACGCGGACCTGCGACCGTTCGCCGTCAACAACGGCGACGAGGTCTGGGTGCTCCCCGGCGGGCTCACCCGCGTCGCACTGCCCGAGGGGCAGCTCGTCGTCAACTCCAGCCAGGGCGGCGGGTCGAAGGACACGTGGATCGTCGGCGGCGACGCGCCGAACCGCGGCGAGTACGGGCAGTCGCAGTCCCTCGCCGGCCTCGTCGCCGAGCAGGCGACGGCGACCTCCGCCATCCCGATCATCTACGACGCCCAGGACGAGCCGGACCACTCGCCGCAGGACCGGCCCCGCGCGACGGCCGAGCAGCAGGAGCAGCAGCAGCAGGGACGCGAGACCGCGGGAGGTGAGGACGGATGCTGAGCCGCATCGCCGAGAGCCTGTTCTGGATCGGGCGCTACATCGAGCGCTCCGACGGCACCGCCCGCATCCTCGACGTCCACCTGCAGCTCCTGCTCGAGGACCCGTGGATCGACGAGGACACCGCCTGCCGCTCGCTCATGGGCGTGATGGGCACCGTGCCACCGCGGACGGACGCGCCCGTCACCCGCGGCGACGTGCTCACCGTGCTCGCCGTCGACCGCACCAACCCGTCATCGATCGCCTATTCGCTGCAGGCCGCGCGTGAGAACGCCCGCCGCGCCCGCGAGATCGTCTCGACCGAGCTCTGGGAGACGCTGAA
Organism: Microbacterium sp. CnD16-F; assembly: GCF_024124465.1. Taxonomy (NCBI): domain Bacteria; kingdom Bacillati; phylum Actinomycetota; class Actinomycetes; order Micrococcales; family Microbacteriaceae; genus Microbacterium; species Microbacterium sp. CnD16-F. Next base: position 8,939 of record NZ_JAMXSA010000057.1, on the reverse strand, counting down.
CACGACGTACTCGCGGATGCCGCGACGGCTCAACGACGAGAAGACCCACGAGTTCTTCCAGTGGGTGCGCGAGCGGGCCGCGCTTGCCGTCGGGGTCACCGACGGGTCCACCAGTCACGACGAGCCGTGGCAGTTCTTCACCCTGGGCCGCGCCATCGAGCGCACCGACATGACGGCGCGGATGCTGGCGACGCGGTCGCTGACCGAGGCATCCGGTCCGTCCTGGACCACCATCCTGCGCTCCTGCGGCGCGTACGAGGCGTACCTGCGCACCTACCGGGGGATGCCGAGCTCGCAGAACGCGGCCGAGTTCCTGCTGCTCGACCGGTTGTTCCCGCGCTCGATCATCCACTCCATCCGCACCGCCGAGCAGTGCATGAGCGCGATCGACCCGGTCGCCGACCGCGTCGGACACTCCAACACGGTGCTGCGGGCGCTGGGCCGCATCCGCAACGAACTGGAGTACCGGCCGATCGAGGAGGTCCTCGCCGAGCTCCCCGCCCACATGCAGAGCGTCCAATCGGTCACCCGGGAGGCGTCCGAGGCGATCCGCGGGCGCTTCTTCCCCACCCAGGCCGAACCCAGCTGGATCGGAGAGACCTCATGAAGCGGCTGCGCATCGAGCACACGACGGGCTTCGACTACCCGGGCGAGGTCGGTGCGTCGTACAACGAGGCGCGGATGCTGCCGACGACGAGCGACAGCCAGTTCGTCCTCAGCTCGCAGCTGGACATCGAGCCCTCGACGAACGTGAACTACTACGTCGACTACTTCGGTACGCGGGTCGCGGCGTTCGATGTGCTGGCGAAGCACTCGGCGCTGCACATCACGGCGCGCTCGCTCGTCGAGGTGCGCGCGCGGCCCCTCACGCACCCCGACATGTCGTGGGAGGCCCTCTCGCGCGACGCGCAGCGGTCGATCGGCACGGTCGAGATGCTGTCGCAGACGCGCCGCACCGATCCGCATCCCGAGGTCGCGGCGCTCGCGTCGGGCATCGCGGCCCAGCACGAGAACCCGTCGCACGCGGCGCTCGCCATCGCGACGGCCATCGGCGAGGCCGTCGAGTACGTGCCCGGCGCGACCGAGGTGCAGTCCACCGGTGCGGAGGCGTGGGCGGAGCGCAAGGGCGTGTGCCAGGACATGGCGCACATCGCGCTCGGCGCGCTGCGCTCGGTCGGCATCCCGGCCCGCTACGTCTCGGGGTACCTGCACCCGAACCCCACCGCCGAGGTGGGTGTGCCGGTGGTCGGCGAGTCGCACGCCTGGATCGAGTGGTACGCCGGCTCGTGGCACGGTTTCGACCCGACCAACGACGCCGAGATCGGCGACCGACACGTGACGGTGGGGCGCGGGCGCGACTACAACGACGTGCCGCCGCTGCGCGGGGTGTACGCGGGACCGTTCAAGAGCCGTCTCGAGGTGCGGGTGCTCATCACCCGCGAGGCCTGACGCCGGGTCAGGCCGGGGAGTCGTCGGGGTCGAGCGTCTTGAGGGTGTCCTCCTCGACGGCGTTGTCGGCGTCGAGCTGCTGTTCGGTCGTCTCGTCGCCGCCGGTCGGGTCGTCCTGCTCGGGAGTGGGGGATGCGTCGCTCATGGCCGCGACGGTACGCGCGGCGACCGGCGGCATCCGACCCCTTGACAGTGCCCTCCGAGTGGTGGGGGAGTCGGGGCCCTGACTTCCCCCGAAGTCGCTGGGCCCCGAGCCGACGAGTCGAAGCCTGGCCCGTCGGTTCCCCCGCACGTCAACCTAGGGTGCCGGCGGCGGGTGCCACCGGGCGGGGACGACCGTCGCGATCGTCGTCGCCGTCCACCTGGCACTCGGGGTGGGCCTGGGGGTGCCGACGTGAGTCCAGGGCATGCACATCGTCATCGCGGACGCCCTCTTCCTCGTCGCGACCCGGGTGTCGACCGCGCGCGTCGGGCCGCGGCATCCGCTCCGGGGACCCGTTTTGTCGCCTCGCGCACGCCGTCCCGACACTTCGCGTCCCTGGAGTCCCCGCGCCCCCTGCTCCGGGGACCCGATTCGTCGCCGCACGCACGCCGACCCGACACTGCGCGTCCCCGGAACTGCCGCCAGCGCCGCGCCCTAACTCAGCGCGCCCGACCTCAGCTGCGCCACCTCACCGTCCTCGGGCAGTCGGATCGGCGTCGTCGCGGCGACCTCGTCGCTGAACTCCTCGGGCGCGACGACGCTGATCGGCCGGGTCTCGTCGATCGTCATCGCGAAGCGGCGCGTCTCGTGGCGGTGCAGGCGTCCCGAGAACAGCAGCCAGCCGCCGCCGACGCAGAAGGCGACGAGCGCCGCCGCGGCGCCGAGCAGGATCGCGGCGCGCGGTCCGAACGCGTCGGCCACCCAGCCGACGATGGGGGCGCCGAAGGGGGTGCCGCCCATGAGGATCGCCATGTAGAGCGCGAGTACGCGCCCGCGCAGGGCCGGCTCGGTCGTCGTCTGTACGTAGCCGTTCGCCGTGGTGAGGGTCGTCACCGTCGCGAACCCGATGAACATGAGGGTCGCGGCGTAGGCGACGTAGACGGGCATCGCGGCTGAGAGCACCGAGGCGATCGCGAACAGCCCGAGTCCGCCGATGACCAGACGCAGCCGGGCGCGGTCGCGTCGCGCCGCGAGCAGGGCGCCGGCGAGCGACCCGATCGCGAGGATCGAGCTGAGCACGCCGTAGCCGTCGGCGTTCTGGCCGAACTCGAGAGCCATGGTCGAGGCGAGGATCGGGAAGTTCATGCCGAACGCGCCGAGCAGGAACACCATGATGAACGTCACGACCAGGTCGGGTCGGCCGCCGACGTAGCGCAGCCCGTCGGCCATCCGCGCGGCGCTGCGCAGCTTCGGCCTCGGGGCGAGCTCCGCGGGGCGGATGAGCACGAGGGCCACGAGCATCGCGAGGAACGTCAGCGCGTTGATGAGGAACACCCAGCCGGTGCCGACGGCGACGATGACGAGACCGGCGACGGCGGGTCCGATCATGCGGGCGGTGTTGAAGGATGCCGCGTTCAAGGCGACCGCGTTCGAGGCGTTCTCGCGCGCGACGAGGTCGGAGACGAACGCCTGCCGAGCCGGGTTGTCGAAGGCGGCGACGACGCCGAGCGCGAACGCGAAGGCGTACATCGTCCACAGGTTCATCGCGCCGAGCAGGAGCAGCACGCCGATCGTGAGCCCGAGCACCATGAGCGAGCCCTGGGTCACGAAGAGCAGCTTGCGGCGGTCGAAGCGGTCGGCGACGAGCCCGGTCACGCCCACGAGCAGCAGGGGTGGCGCGAACTGCAGCGCCATCGTGACACCCATGGCGGTCGCGTCGTTGTCGGTGAGCTGCGTCAGCACGACCCAGCTGAGCGCCGTCGCCTGCATCCACGCGCCCACGTTCGACACGAGGGCGCCGATGAACCAGACGCGGTAGTTGAAGACGGAGAAGGAGCGGAACATCGCGGAACTCATCGCTCGGCCACCTCCTGCATGATCGCGGCGGCCTTCACCAGGGTCGCGCGCTGGGTCGCGGTCAGGTCCTCGAAGGCGTGCTCCAGCCAGGAGTCGCGCCGCCGGACCGTCTCGACGACGACCTCCCGTCCGCTGTCGGTGAGTGCGATGACCACCTTGCGGCGGTCGTTCTCGTCGGGCGTGCGGCTCAGGTAGCCGAGTTCCTCGAGGCAGTTGACGGTGCGGTTCATCGAGGGCGCCGACACCCGCTCGCGCTCCGCGAGCTCGCCGAGCGTGTGCGGACCGTGCACCTTGAGCGCCGCGAGCACGGCGAACTGGCCGTCGCTCATCGTGTCGACCGCGCGCTGCGAGCGCAGGCGCCGCGCGAGCCGGAAGGTCGCCATGCGGAAATCGGATGCCGCGTGAGCCAGGTCCTGGGTCTGGTCACCGGTCGCGTCGATCATGTTTCATTAGCATAGCTCATTAGTCTGGCTAACGGCTCGGAGCGCGGCATCCGACCGGCCCTAGAATTCGAGCCATGCCCGAGTTCATCGATGCACACGGCGTCGCGATCGTCTACGACGTCCACCCCGCCGAGGGGACGCCGAGGGGCGTCGTCCAGCTGCTCCACGGCGTCGGCGAGCACGCCGGCCGCTACGCCGCCCTCATCGCGGCGCTCACCGCCGACGGGTTCACCGTCTACGCCGACGACCACCGCGGCCACGGCCGCACCGGGCTGCGCCAGCACGGCGGCGACCACTCCCGTCTCGGCCGCCTGGGGCCGGGGGGTCTGCGCGCCGCGATCGCCGCGTGCCGGCAGTTCACCGGCATCATCCGGGGTCGCCACCCCGACCTGCCGCTCGTGCTCCTCGGGCACTCGTGGGGGTCGTTCCTCGCGCAGAAGCTCGTGAACGCCGACCCGGGCGCCTACGCCGCGCTGGTGCTCTCCGGGTCGTCGCTCCTGTGGCCGGGCGCCCTCAACGCCGCGCCCCTCAACAAGCGCTGGGCGGGTGCCGACGCGACGGGTGTCGAATGGCTGTCGACGGATGCCGCGGTCGGCCGCGCGTTCCTCGACGACCCGCTCACGACGACGGTCCCGCTGCCGACGCTGTTCGGCCCGGCCGACACCGTGCGTCTCCTCGGCAAGCCGAAGCGCGACCTCGGGGTCGATCTGCCCGTCCTGCTCATGGTCGGGCGCGACGACCCCGTCGGCGGCCCGCGGAGCGTCCACCGCCTCGCCGACGCCTACCGCACCCGGTCGGGACTCACCGACGTCACGACCCTCGTCTACCCCGACGCGCGGCACGAGATCTTCAACGAGCACTGCGCCGCCGAAGTGCGCGCCGACCTGCTCGCGTGGCTGGACGCGCGCATCGCGCGGCGCGACGCGGCATCCGCTTCCGGCGCCGACGCGACCGGGCCGGCCGCGGACACGGGAGAATAGGACCATGCACGGCGAGTACAAGGTCCCTGGCGGCAAGCTGGTCGTGGTCGATCTCGAGGTGGCCGACGGCCGCATCGCGGACTTCCACCTGGCGGGCGACTTCTTCCTCGAGCCCGACGACGCGCTCGCCGACATCGACGCGGCTGTCACCGGGCTCCCCGTCGAGGCGGACGTCGCGACGATTGCCGCCGCCGTCCGCGGCGCGCTGCCCGAGGGTGCCCAGCTGCTCGGCTTCACCCCCGAGTCGGTCGCCACGGCGGTGCGCCGCGCCCTCATCGTCGCTCCCGGCTGGAACGAGTTCGAGTGGGAGGTCGTCCACGAGAAGGCGGTCTCGCCGGCGATGAACCTCGCCCTCGACGAGGTGCTCACGACGCGCGTCGGCGACGGCCGCCGCACGCCGACCCTGCGCATCTGGGAGTGGAACGAGTCCGCCGTCGTCATCGGCTCGTTCCAGTCGTACCGCAACGAGGTCGACCCCGAGGGGGCCGCGAAGCACGGTTTCCAGGTCGTCCGCCGCATCTCCGGCGGCGGGGCCATGCTCATGGCCGCGAACTCGATCGTCACGTATTCGCTGTACGTGCCGGCATCCCTCGTCGCGGGGATGACCTTCGCGGACTCGTACGCGTTCCTCGACGACTGGGTGCTGCACGCGCTGCGCTCGCTCGGCATCGACGCGACCTACCAGCCGCTCAACGACATCGCCTCGTCGACGGGCAAGATCGGCGGTGCGGCGCAGAAGCGCCTCGCCAACGGGGGAGTGCTGCACCACGCCACCCTCAGCTACGACATGGACGGTCAGGTCCTGACCGAGGTCCTGCGCATCGGTCGCGAGAAGCTCTCGGACAAGGGCACGGCGTCTGCCGCGAAGCGCGTCGACCCGCTGCGCAGCCAGACCGGGCTGCCGCGCGCCGAGATCATCGAGCGCTTCAAGGAGACGTTCACGTCGCTGTACGGCGCGAAGCCGGGCTCGATCTCCGAGGAGGAGTACGCCGAGGCCGAGGCGCTCGTCGAGTCGAAGTTCTCGACGGACGCCTGGCTGCGCCGCGTCCCGTGACCGTCGAGATCCATCTCGGCGACAACCTCGAGGTCGCCCGGCGCCTGCCGGACGCCTCCTTCGCGCTCGTCTACCTCGACCCGCCGTTCAACACCGGCCGCACGCAGGAGCGGGCGATCGAGTCCGCGCTCCGTATTCAGTCCCGAGCCGATGCCGCGGCGTCGGCTTCCCCGGATCCCCGTGCGCCGGGCGCCGGGCCTGCCCGGTCGGGACTGAATACCGAACACCTCGTGCCCGACCCGGACGCCCCCGCCCCGCCGGCAGGCCCCGTCAAGGGCGGGTTCCGCGGCACGTCCTACGCCCGCACGCGCGGCGCGCTGCGGCTGTACGACGACCGGTTCGACGATTACTGGGGCTTCCTCGAGCCGCGGCTGCGCGAGGCGTGGCGGCTGCTGCAGGACGACGGCACCCTGTACCTGCACCTCGACTACCGCGAGGCCCACTACGCGAAGGTCATGCTCGACGCCGTCTTCGGCCGGGACTGCTTCCTCAACGAGCTCATCTGGGCCTACGACTACGGCGCGAAGTCCCGCAAGCGCTGGCCGAGCAAGCACGACACGATCCTCGTGTACGTGAAGGACCCGTCCGCCTACTTCTTCGACTCGGATGCCGTCGACCGAGAGCCCTACATGGCTCCGGGTCTCGTGACCCCCGAGAAGGCGGCGCGCGGCAAGCTGCCGACGGACGTCTGGTGGCACACGATCGTCCCCACGTCGGGCCGCGAGAAGACGGGCTACCCGACGCAGAAGCCCGAGGGGATCCTGCGGCGGATCGTGCAGGCGTCGAGCCGTCCGGGCGACCGCGTGCTCGACCTGTTCGCGGGCTCGGGGACGACGGGCGCGGTCGCGGACGCGCTCGGCCGCGACGCCGTCCTCGTCGACCACAGCGCCGACGCGCTCGCCGTCATGCGCACCCGCCTGCCCGAGGCGGTCGTCGTCGGCTGATCCGTCGAGACGACCCCGGCGCGTCAGCCCCGACGGATGCGGGGCGACATCGCGCGCAGCCGCGCGATGTCGGCGTCGTCCAGCAGTTCGCGCGGCAGGATGATGGCCGGCCCGGTCAGTCCGTTGACCCGCACCCTGACCGAGTGCGGCCCCGTCGAGATGCGCCACAGAGCGGATGCCGCGACCGTCAGGCTCGTGGCCGATGTGGTCACGGTCAGGCCGGACTCGGTGACGGCGACGGTCAGTCGGTCGCCGGCGGGGTAGAGCCCCTCGATGACGCGGGTGAGCTTCTGCGTGCCCAGGTGGCGGATCGCGACGAAGCCGATCGCGATCAGCAGGCCCCAGAACGCGGCCATGACCAGGGAGCGGACGTTCCCGTTGAGCGCGAACAGCCCGAAGCCGTAGACCAGCAGGATCAGGATGCCGCCGACCCACAGCCCCGTCTGTTTGGTCCGCTGGTGGTCGCGGGCGAGGCGCCACCTCATCCCGTGATCGATGACGATGCTCTTGCCCGTCGACGTCTCCTGCACCGCGGCATCCGTCATCGCGACCCCCTCGCTCGTGCCCTCATCGTGGCATGCCCCGCCCGCCGGTTCCACCATCGGATCGAGACACGGCGTCCGGGACGGAACACCGTCCCGGACGCCGTGTGCGGGGCTCATCCCTGCAGGAAGGCGAGCAGCGCCTCGTTCACCTCGGCGCCGTGGGTCCAGAGCAGGCCGTGCGGGGCGCCCTCGATCTCGACGTACGTCGCGTCGGGCAGCAGCTCCCGGAACCGGCGAGCGGTCACGTCGATCGGGAGGATGTTGTCGGCGGTGCCGTGCAGGATGAGCGCCGGCACGGTGACGGCGGGGATGTCGGCGCGGAAGTCCGTCGCCCACGTGAGTGGGGCGGCGGCGATCGCGGCGTTGCCGGCCTGGTTCGCGACGGCGACCGAGGCGTCGAGCGCCTCCTGCGAGATGCGGGTGCCGAGGTAGTCGTCGAGGTTGTAGAAGTCCTGGAAGAAGCCGGTCAAGAAGGCGTACCGGTCCTCGGCGACGGCTGCGGCGGTGCCGTCGAAGAAGGCCTGGTCGCCCGCGCCGTCGGGGTTCTCGTCGTTCTTCAGCAGCCACGGCTCGAGCGAGCCGAGGAAGGCGACCTTGGCGATGCGGTCGGCGCCGTAGCGCGACAGGTAGCGCGCGATCTCGCCGGTGCCCATCGAGAAGCCGACGAGGACGGCGTCGGTCAGCTCGAGCTCCTCGATGAGGGCGTGCAGGTCGGCGGCGAAGGTGTCGTAGTCCGAGCCCGACGCGGTCTTCGTCGAGGCGCCGAACCCGCGCCGGTCGTAGGCGATGACGCGGTAGCCGGCCTCGAGCAGGGCGGCCTGCTGCTTGCCCCACGACTCCCCGTTGAGGGGGAAGCCGTGGATCAGCACGACGGGCTGTCCCGACCCCTGATCCGTGTAGAAGATGTCGACGTCGACCGAGTTCTCGGTCCCCACGGTGATGTACGCCACAGTGGCGCTCCTTCCCGCCGGAACGGTCGTCCGGCGACATCCCGACGCTACGGCCCCGGTCCGGTCGCGACCAGAGCTTGACCGGATCCTTCGCCCGCCGTTCACCGTTCCCCGCCGCTAGCGTTGCCTCATGGCGACGATCGACCTCAACGCGGACCTCGGCGAGACCGTCGACGGCGTGCCGACGGCCGACGACGAGGCGATGTTCGCCGTCGTCTCCAGCGCTTCCGTCGCGTGCGGCGGTCACGCGGGCGACGCCGATTCGATGCGGGATGCCGTCCGCCGGGCGGCGGCGCAGGGCGTCGCCGTGGGGGCGCACCCGTCCTTCGTCGACCGTGCCGGGTTCGGGCGCGTGCGGCTCGCCGTCCCGCCCGAGGTCCTCCGCGACCAGGTACGGACGCAGATCGCCGCCCTCGTGTCCGCCGGTGCGGACCTCCGCTACGTCAAGCCGCACGGGGCGCTCTACCACGCGGTCTCCGCCGATCCGCAGACGGCGGGGGCGGTCGCCGACGCCGTCGCCGACGTGGCCGCGGACCTCGGCCGCGCGCTGCCGCTGCTCGGGATGCCGGGGGCGA
>NZ_JAMXSA010000056.1:0-17677 GCF_024124465.1 Microbacterium sp. CnD16-F | reverse complement strand
GCCGAGACTCCGGCCGCCGATGCCGCGTCCGCCGGCGAGGCACCCGCGGCCGACGCCGCCCCCGAGACCACCGAGCAGGCCGCGACCACCGAGGCGCCGACGGTTGATGCCGCGGCACCGACGGCATCCGCCGATGACAGCGAGAACGCCGGCGAGGGCAACGGCCGCAGCCGCAGCCGTTCGCGCAGCCGCAGCCGCAACCGCAACAAGGGCGAGAACGCCCAGAACGGCGGCGCCCAGAACGGCAACGCCCAGAACGCGCCCGCCGACAAGCCCGCCGTCGAGCAGGCCTCCGACGACGAGCAGGGTCAGGGTCGCGGTCGCCAGCGCAACAAGCGTCGCGGTCAGTCCACGAACGACGAGTTCGACACCGAGATCGGCGAGGACGACGTCCTCATCCCGATCGCCGGCATCCTCGACGTCCTCGACAACTACGCGTTCGTCCGCACGACCGGCTACCTCCCCGGCCAGAGCGACGTCTACGTCTCGCTCGGTCAGGTCAAGAAGTACAACCTGCGCAAGGGTGACGCCGTCGTCGGCGCCATCAAGCAGCCGCGCGAGGGCGAGCAGTCGAGCCGTCAGAAGTACAACGCGCTCGTCAAGGTCGACGCCGTCAACGGCCTCTCGGTCGAGGACGCCGCGACGCGTGTCGAGTTCGGCAAGCTCACGCCGCTCTACCCGCAGGAGCGCCTGCGCCTCGAGACGGCCCCCGAGAAGCTGACGCAGCGCATCATCGACCTCGTCGCCCCGATCGGCAAGGGTCAGCGCGGCCTGATCGTCGCGCCGCCCAAGGCCGGCAAGACGATCGTCCTGCAGCAGATCGCGAACGCGATCGCGACGAACAACCCCGAGGTCCACCTCATGGTCGTGCTCGTCGACGAGCGCCCCGAAGAGGTCACCGACATGCAGCGGACGGTCAAGGGCGAGGTCATCGCCTCGACGTTCGACCGACCCGCCGAGGACCACACGACGGTCGCCGAGCTCGCCATCGAGCGCGCCAAGCGCCTCGTCGAGCTGGGCCGCGACGTCGTCGTCCTGCTCGACTCGATCACCCGCCTCGGTCGCGCCTACAACATCTCGGCGCCGACCTCGGGCCGCGTGCTCACCGGCGGTGTCGACGCATCCGCTCTCTACCCGCCCAAGCGCTTCTTCGGCGCCGCGCGCAACATCGAGAACGGCGGATCGCTCACGATCCTCGCGACGGCCCTCGTCGAGACCGGTTCGAAGATGGACGACGTCATCTTCGAGGAGTTCAAGGGCACCGGCAACAGCGAGCTGCGCCTGTCGCGTCAGCTCGCCGACAAGCGCATCTTCCCCGCCGTCGACGTGAACGCGTCGAGCACGCGTCGCGAGGAGATGCTGCTCTCGGCCGACGAGGTCAAGATCACGTGGAAGCTGCGCCGGGCCCTCGCGGGTCTCGACCCCCAGCAGGCCCTCGAGGTCGTCCTCGGCAAGCTCAAGGAGACGACGTCGAACGTCGAGTTCCTCGTGCAGATGCAGAAGTCGATCCCGGCGCCCGCCGCGGGCGGCCACGGCCACGGGCACGAGAACAGCATCCGCTGACCTTCGCGTCGTGTTCGAGTCCGTCCAGACGCTGATCGACGAGCACCGCGCGGTCCAGGAGGAACTCTCCGACCCCGCGGTGCACGCCGATGCGGCGCGCGCCAAGCGCGTCAACCGGCGGTACGCGGAACTCTCGCGCATCGTCGCGGCGCACGACGCCTGGCGGGCCGCGGAGGAGGACCTCGCGGCTGCGCGGGAACTCGCGAAGGAGGATGCCGCCTTCGCCGACGAGGTCCCCGCCCTCGAGCGGCGGCTCGCCGAGGCGCAGGAGAAGCTCCGTCGCCTGCTCATCCCGCGCGACCCCGACGACGCCCGCGACGTGATCCTCGAGATCAAGGCGGGGGAGGGCGGCGCCGAGTCGGCGCTGTTCGCCGCCGACCTGCTGCGCATGTACCTGCAGTACGCCGCCTCGCAGGGGTGGAAGACCGAACTGCTCGAGCGCAACGAGTCCGATCTGGGCGGCTACAAAGACGTCCAGGTCGCCATCAAGGGCTCCTCGAGCGATCCTGCCCAGGGCGTCTGGGCGCACCTGAAGTACGAGGGCGGCGTCCACCGGGTGCAGCGCGTGCCCGCGACCGAGTCGCAGGGCCGCATCCACACCTCCACAACGGGAGTCCTCGTCTTCCCCGAGGTCGACGAGCCCGAAGAGGTGCAGATCGACGCGAACGACCTCAAGATCGACGTCTTCCGCTCGTCGGGTCCGGGCGGTCAGTCGGTCAACACGACCGACTCCGCCGTCCGCATCACCCACCTGCCCACGGGCATCGTCGTGTCGATGCAGAACGAGAAGAGCCAGCTGCAGAACCGCGAAGCCGGCATGCGTGTGCTCCGCGCGCGCCTGCTCGCCAAGCAGCAGGAGGAGCGGGATGCCGCGGCCTCCGACGCCCGCAGGTCCCAGATCCGCGGAATGGACCGGTCGGAGCGCATCCGCACGTACAACTTCCCCGAGAACCGCATCGCCGACCACCGCACCGGGTACAAGGCGTACAACCTCGACCAGGTGATGGACGGCGCGCTCGGACCGCTCATCGAGTCCGCGATCGCGGCCGATGAGGAAGCGCGGCTGGCCGCCGTCGGCTCGGAGGCCTGACCGCTCAGATGTGGTACTCGGGCGCCGTCAGGATCGCCCGGGTGTCCTCGCCGACCGCCCGCCGTCGGGCCCGCGCCGGCACTCCGACGAGCACGGAGTCGGACGGCGCGTCCTTCGTGACCACGGCGTTCGCGCCGATGACCGAGTGCGCGCCGATGACGATCGGTCCGAGGATCTTCGCTCCCGCGCCGACGGCGACGCCGTCTTCGAGGGTCGGATGCCGCTTGCCGCCGTCCCGCGTCCGGCCGCCCAGCGTCACCCCGTGGTAGAGCATGACGTCGTCGCCGACCTCCGCCGTCTCGCCGATCACGACACCCATGCCGTGGTCGATGAAGAAGCGTCGCCCGATGCGGGCGCCGGGGTGGATCTCGATGCCGGTGAGCCAGCGGGTGACCTGCGAGAGCGCCCGCGCGGGGAAACGCCGGCCGCGCCGCCACAGCGCGTGCGATACCCGGTGGCTCCACACGGCGTGGAGCCCCGGGTACAGCAGCGCGATCTCGAGCCCGCCGCGTGCGGCCGGGTCGCGGAGCTTCGCCGCCGCGATGTCCTCGCGGACGGCGCGGACGACGGCCACGAGGCTGCGGCGCAGGGAGCGGGCGATGCCGGGCACGACGGACCTTTCGGAGACGGCCGGATCAGTCGCGGAACTCCTCGAAGAGCGCCGTCGAGAGGTACCGCTCGCCGAAGGAGGGGATGATCACGACGATGTTCTTGCCCTCGGCCTCGGGACGTGCGGCGACCTGGAGCGCCGCCCAGATGGCGGCGCCGGACGAGATGCCCACGAGGATGCCTTCGGTCGTGGCGACCTTCTTGGCGGTCGCGATCGCGTCGTCGAACGTGACGTCCTGGACTTCGTCGATGACGCCCTGGTCGAGGATCGGCGGGATGAAGTTCGGGCCGATGCCCTGGATCTTGTGGGGTCCGGGCTTGCCCTCGGTCAGCAGGGGGGAGTCCTTCGGCTCGACCGCGACCACCTTCGCGGCGGGCACGCGCTCCTTCAGCACCTGGCCGACGCCGGTGATCGTCCCGCCGGTGCCGATGCCGGCGACGAAGTAGTCGACGGCGCCGTCGGTGTCGCGCAGGATCTCCTCGGCGGTGGTCTTGCGGTGGATCTCGACGTTGGCCTGGTTGGCGAACTGCTTCGCGAGCACGGCGCCGGGGGTCTCGGCGGCGATGCGCTCGGCCTCGCCGACGGCGCCCTTCATGCCGAGTGACGGGTCGGTCAGGACGAGCTCGGCGCCGTAGGCGCGCAGCAGCATCCGACGCTCGATCGACATCGAGGACGGCATCGTCAGGATGACCTTGTAGCCGCGGGCCGCGCCCACCATTGCCAGCGCGATGCCGGTGTTGCCGCTCGTGCCCTCGACGATCGTGCCGCCGGGCTTCAGTTCACCGGAGGCCTCCGCAGCGTCGACGATCGCGATGCCCAGGCGGTCCTTGACCGACGAGGCGGGGTTGTAGAACTCGAGCTTGGCGAGGATGGTCCCCGGCAGTCCCTCGGACATGCGGTTCAGTCGGACGAGGGGGGTGTTGCCGAATGCGCTCGTGATGTCGGAGTGGATGCCGGTCATGGGATGCCTTCCGTGCGGGTCGGATGAAAGGGTGCGGCTCAGGTGTCCGCGATGCGCCCCCAGCCTACGGTCCCGGCGACCCGGGCGGCCCTGTGTGACGATGCCGTGAGCGGTATCCTGAGGCTTCCCATGTCGACTTCACGGACTTCCGACGCGCCCACGGGCAGCGACCTCGCCCCCCTCGTGCGCCGCGCCGCCGAGCGCCTCGCCGCGTCCGGCGTGCCGTCCGCCGATGTCGACGCCGAACTCCTCGCCGCGCACGTCCTGGCCATCGGTCGGGGGGAGCTCGCCGCCGCCATGATGCGCGGTGATCGGATGCCGGAGGTCGCCGCCACGCGCTTCGCCGAGCTCGTCGAGCGCCGCGCCGCGCGCGAACCGCTGCAGCACCTCACCGGGACGGCGCCGTTCCGCCACCTGGAGCTCCGGGTGGGGCCGGGGGTGTTCGTCCCGCGTCCCGAGACCGAGATGGTCGCGCAGCTCGCGATCGACGCGCTGCGCGCCGCGCCCGGTCCCGAGCCGGTCGCCGTCGACCTCGGCACGGGGAGCGGCGCGCTCGCCCTGTCGCTCGCGACCGAGGTGCCGCACGCGCAGGTGCACGCGGCCGAGAACTCTGTCGACGCCTTCCTCTGGGCGAAGGAGAACTTCGCCCGCCACGCCCCGCATGCCCGTCTCGCGTTCATCGACCTCGCCGACGCGTTCCCCGAGCTCGACGGCACCGTCTCGGTCGTGGTGTCGAACCCGCCGTACGTCCCCGACGACGCGATCCCGCGCGACCCCGAGGTGCGCTTCTGGGATCCGCCGGCGGCGCTGTACGGCGGTCCCGACGGGCTCGACGTCGTGCGCGTGCTCTCCGGGGTCGCGCTGCGGCTGCTGCATCCTGGCGGCACGCTGGTGATCGAGCACGGCGAGTGGCAGGGCCCCGGCATCCGCGATCTGCTGACCGCCGACGGGTGGCGCGGCGCGGCCACGCACCGGGACCTCACGACGCGCGACCGCGCGACGACGGCGCTGCGTCCCTGAACCGGGGCCGCCCGCTTGCAGGCGGTCCCGAGCCCGGTCCTCGTAGAATGCTGCGGATATGTCTCCCGTCCTCGACTGCCGCGACGCCGACCAGCTGCTCCCCGCTCTGCGCCAGGCCCGCCAGGCCATCGGCCGCGGCGAACTCATCGTGATGCCGACCGACACCGTCTACGGCGTGGCCGCCGACGCGTTCAACGCCTCCGCCGTCGCGCGGCTGCTGGCGGCCAAGGGGCGAGGCCGCCAGTCGCCGCCGCCGGTGCTCGTCTCCGGACCCGACACGATGCGTGCGCTCGTGGCCGAGGTGCCCGAGCCCGTCGATCGCCTCGTGGAGCGGTTCTGGCCGGGAGGTCTCACCATCGTCCTGCCCGCCCAGCCCTCGCTGCGCTGGGACCTCGGCGAGACCCGCGGCACCGTCGCGGTGCGGATGCCGGACGACGCCTTCGCCCTCGAGCTGCTGCAGGAGACCGGTCCGCTGGCGGTGTCGAGCGCGAACCTGACGGGCAAGCCCGCGGCGCTCGAGATCGACTCGGCGATCGAGATGCTCCGCGACAGCATCTCCGTCTACCTCGACGGGGGACTCGTCGACACCGGGGTCGCCTCCACCATCATCGATGCGACCGGTCTCGTCGGCCGCGACCCGCGGCCCGTGACGGTGCTGCGCGACGGTGCCGTCTCCCGCGCCGCCCTGCGGGAAGTGCTCGGCGACCTGCTCGAGCCGGATCCGGTCTCGCCCGACGAATCCGACGACGCGTGAGGGACTACCTGCTCGCGTTCGTCATCACCGGCGCCCTCACCTTCGTCTTCTCGTGGGTGGTCTGGCGTGTCGCGATGAAGTTCGGGCTGCACCCGGCGATCCGCGAGCGGGACGTCCATAAGACCCCCACGCCCCGGCTCGGGGGAGTGGCGATGTTCATCGGCATGCTCGGCTTCTTCGTGCTGTCGTCACAGCTCCCCGCCTTCGCGATCGTGTGGCAGGAGCCGGCGATGGTGTGGTCCCTGCTGGGGGCCGCCGCCCTCATGGTGGTGGTCGGCGTCGCCGACGACCTCTGGGACCTCGACTGGATGATCAAGCTCGGGGCGCAGTTCGTCGCCGCCTGGATCGTCGTCTCGCCGGGCGGCATCCAGATCTTCTACCTGCCCTTCGGCCAGCAGGTCGTCGTGTCCAGCTGGGTCAGCATCAGCCTGTCGATCCTCCTCATCGTCATCGTCATGAACGCCGTCAACTTCATCGACGGGCTCGACGGCCTCGTCGCCGGGGTGTGCCTTATCGCGAACGCGGTGTTCTTCGCCTACTCCGCGATGCTCGTGCGCGATTTCGACAACAGCGAGCAGAGCAACACTGGGGTGTTCATCGCGATCGTGCTGCTCGGGATGTGCGCCGGCTTCCTGCCGTTCAACTGGAATCCGGCCCGCATGTTCATGGGGGATGCCGGTGCGCTCCTCCTCGGGCTCATGATGGCGTCGTCGGCGATCGTCGTCACCGGCAACCTGCCGCCGAACCTCCTGAGCGACAACGACCTCTTCGGCCGTTCGCAGCTGCTCGGTGCCTTCATCCCCGTCATCCTCCCCGTCGTCATCGTGCTGCTGCCGCTCGTCGACTTCGGGCTCGCCGTCGTCCGGCGGATGGCGCAGGGGAAGTCGCCGTTCTCGCCCGACCGCAAGCACCTGCACCACCGGATGCTCGACATGGGCCACACCGACCGCAACGCCGTCTTCGTGTTCTACGCGTGGACCGCCGTCGTCTCGCTCTCGGTCCTGCTCATGTACATCGGCACGACGAAGGACTGGCCGGGTCGTTACTGGCCGGGCGTCGCCTTCCTCGTCATCGGATGCATCGCCTGCGTCCTCGTCACACTGCCCCCCGCGCGCCGCACCCGACCGGTCGCGCCCGAACAGAAGGCCCTCCTGTGAGCTCCCTGTCGTCCACGTCCATGCTCCGTACCGCCCTCGTGTGGTCCGCGATCGTCACCGCCGTCCTCCTCGTCACCGGAGGAGCAGTCGGACTGCTCGTCGCCGGGACGTCCGGGCTGTGGAGCGCGCTCGTCGCCGTCCTCATGGCGGCCGTGTTCCTCGCGTTCACGATCGTGTCGATCCTCATCGCCAACCGCTTCTACGGCGACCCGCTGTTCGTGCCGATCTTCTTTGGCTCGGTCATGGGCGGGTGGATTCTCAAGTTCGTCCTCTTCCTGATTGTCCTGTTCGTCCTCCGCGATCAGCCGTGGCTCACACCCCTGGTCTTCCTCATCTCCCTCGTCGTCAGCATCGTCGCCTCGCTGGTGGTCGACGTCGTGGTGATGCTCCGGATGCGCATCTCCGCCGTCAGCGACACGAGGCTGCCCACCGCGGCTGAGGTGGAGGCTGGCGAGCGTCGTCCCGGGGACTCGGCGACGCCTCAGGGCTGATAGGCTGTTCTCGAGCCCGCCTGATCCCGACGGGAACGTCTGCGGAGTCAGCTCACCGACCATCGTCGCCCGATCCTTTGATCGACGCCCCGAAGCTGGAGCCAGCGCTGTTTACTCAAGCTGCGACCCTGATCGCTACTGCCGCCGAAGAAGCCCCTGAATTTCACGGGCCGTCCATCTCGGAGTTCTTCCCCGAGGCGGTCTTCCAGATCGGTGCCTTCGAGATCAACCGGATCCATCTGATCCAGATCCTCTCGACGATCGCCATCGTCCTCATCTTCTGGCTCGGTACCCGCCGCATGACGGTGGTTCCCGGCCGTTTCCAGAGCGTCGTCGAGATGGGCCTGGACTTCGTCCGCGTCAACATCGCCGAAGACCTGCTGGGCAAGAAGGATGGGCGTCGCTTCCTTCCGATCCTCACCACGATTTTCTTCATGGTGCTGTTCATGAACATCACGGGTGTCATCCCGTTCCTGAACATCGCCGGTTCTTCGATCGTCGCGGTCCCGCTCTTGCTCGCGATCGTCGCGTACGTGACCTTCATCTACGCCGGGGTCAAGCACAACCCGGGCGCGTTCTTCAAGAACGCCCTCATGCCCTCCGGCGTGCCGTGGCCGCTCTACATCATCATCATCCCGCTCGAGTTCCTCTCGACCTTCATCATCCGCCCCGTCACGCTGACGCTGCGTCTGCTGATGAACATGATCGTCGGGCACCTCATGCTGGTCCTGTTCTTCGCAGCGACCCAGTTCTTCCTCTTCGACGTCGGCGGCTGGTTCTCCGCTCTGGCTGCGGGCACCCTCGCATTCGGGTTCGCCTTCACGCTGTTCGAGATCTTCGTCGCCTTCCTCCAGGCCTACGTCTTCGCCATCCTCACCGCGGTCTACATCCAGCTCGCGGTGGCAGAAGAGCACTAAGCGGTCCGGCGCACGCCGAACCATCCAACCGAAAGGAAACACCTCCGTGGACGCAACTACGGTTCTCGCCGCCCTCGAGGGCAACGTCGCGACGATGGGCTACGGCCTCGCAGCCATCGGTCCCGCCATCGGCGTGGGCATCGTCGTGGGCAAGACGATCGAGGGCGTGGCCCGTCAGCCCGAGCTGGCCGGTCGCCTGCAGGTCCTGATGTTCATCGGTATCGCCTTCACCGAGGCGCTCGCCTTCATCGGCATCGCGACCTACTTCATCTTCGTCTGATCCCCGAACAGATTCCTAAGGAGACAGGATGCTGAACGCTCTTGTCGCGTACGCCGCAGAAGAGGGCGAGGCGCACAACCCGCTCATCCCCGCGTGGTACGACATCATCTGGTCGGGCGTCTGCTTCGTCGTGATCCTGTTCGTCTTCTGGAAGGTCGCTCTTCCGAAGATGCAGGCTCTTCTCGACCAGCGCGCTGCCGCCATCGAAGGCAACATCGCGAAGGCCGACGAGGCGCAGCGCAAGGCGGAAGCCGCCCTCGAGGAGTACACGGCCCAGCTGGCCGAGGCTCGCAAGGAGGCCGGTGAGATCCGTGAGGCCGCCCGCGAGGACGGCAAGAAGATCGTCACCGAGGCCAAGGACAACGCCGCCGCCGAGGCGGCACGTCTGACCGCCGCCGCGCACTCCCAGATCGAGGCCGAGCGTCAGAGCGCGCTCGTCTCCCTCCGCAGCGAGGTGGGCACCCTCGCCCTCGACCTCGCCGGCGGCGTGATCGGTGAGACCCTGTCGGACGACGCCAAGGCCCAGGCCGTGGTCGACCGCTTCCTCGCCGACCTCGAGGCATCCGAGAAGGCGGCCAAGTAATGGGCAGCGCGACCACTCAGGCCCTCGCGGCGACGACGTCGGCCCTGCAGGCCGCGCCGGGCGTCGACCTCGACGTCGCCCGCGAGCTCTTCGCCGCGGCGCGCGTCCTGGCCGGCTCGTCGCAGCTGAGCGGCGCGCTCTCCGATGCGTCGGTTCCCGCGGAAGGCCGCCAGAAGGTCGTCGCGAACGTGTTCGGCACGTTCGCGCCGGCCACGGTGGCCGTCCTCGACGCCGCCGTCAGCGAGCGGTGGTCCTCGGCCGCCGATCTGCTGACCGGTATCGAGGAGGCGGGCATCCGTGCCGCCGCCATCGCGGCGCCGCAGGCCGACATCGAGGGCGAACTGTTCTCGGTGGCTCGCACGATCGCGGCCAACCCCGAGCTCGAACTGGCGCTCGGCAGCCGTCTCGGCGAGGCATCCGCCAAGGGTGCCCTCATCGAGAAGCTGCTCGCCGGCCGCGCCGCCGAGCCGACGGTGATCATCGTCTCCTCGCTCGCGCAGCTCCCGCGCGAGCGGCGGGTGCGTTCGATGCTGAGCTGGGCGCTCCGCGTCGTCGCCGAGCAGCGCGGTCGCGCTGTCGCGACGGTGTTCGCCGCAGCGGAGCTGACCGAGGCGCAGACCGCGCGTCTGCGGCAGACTCTCGCGGCGCGGTACGACACCGAGGTCTCGCTCAATGTCGTCATCGACCCCGAGGTCGTGGGCGGCATCCGCATCGAGATCGGCGACGACGTGATCGACGCCACCGTCTCGTCCCGACTGGGCGACCTCCGCCAGCGTCTGGCGGGCTGACTCTTCCCGCTCCACCGAGGAGCGGACCCGGCTGGCCAGGTGCCCGCCACAAGACCTCACTAAGAAGGAAGACCATGGCAGAACTGTCCATCAGCCCCGACGTCATCCGTGACGCGCTGAAAGACTTCGTCGCCGCCTACGAGCCCACCGGGGCTGCGGCGACCGAGGTCGGCACCGTCGTCGACGCCGCGGACGGCATCGCCCACGTCGAGGGCCTGCCCGGCGTCATGGCGAACGAGCTCGTCCGCTTCGAGAACGGCGTCGAGGGCCTCGCGCAGAACCTCGACGAGCACGAGATCGGTGTCGTCGTCCTCGGCGACTTCGCCGGCATCGAGGCCGGTCAGAAGGTCACCCGCACCGGCGAGGTCCTCTCGGTCGGTGTCGGCGAGGGCTACCTCGGTCGCGTCGTCGACCCGCTCGGCAACCCGATCGACGGTCTCGGCGAGATCGCGACCACCGGCCGCCGCGCGCTCGAGCTCCAGGCTCCCGGCGTCATGCAGCGCAAGTCGGTCCACGAGCCGATGCAGACCGGCATCAAGGCGATCGACGCCATGATCCCCGTCGGCCGCGGTCAGCGTCAGCTGATCATCGGCGACCGCCAGACCGGCAAGACGGCGATCGCTATCGACACGATCATCAACCAGAAGTCCAACTGGGAGTCGGGCGACGTCACCAAGCAGGTCCGCTGCATCTACGTCGCGATCGGCCAGAAGGGCTCGACCATCGCTTCGGTGAAGGGCGCGCTCGAGGACGCCGGTGCCATGGAGTACACGACGATCGTCGCGGCCCCGGCATCCGACCCCGCCGGCTTCAAGTACCTCGCTCCCTACACCGGATCGGCCATCGGCCAGCACTGGATGTACGAGGGCAAGCACGTCCTCATCATCTTCGACGACCTGTCGAAGCAGGCCGAGGCCTACCGTGCCGTGTCGCTGCTCCTGCGCCGCCCGCCGGGCCGCGAGGCGTACCCCGGTGACGTCTTCTACCTGCACTCGCGTCTGCTGGAGCGTTGCGCCAAGCTCTCGGACGAGCTCGGCGCGGGATCGATGACGGGTCTGCCCATCATCGAGACGAAGGCCAACGACGTCTCGGCGTACATCCCGACCAACGTGATCTCGATCACCGACGGCCAGATCTTCCTGCAGTCCGACCTCTTCAACGCCAACCAGCGTCCCGCGGTCGACGTGGGTATCTCGGTCTCGCGCGTCGGTGGTGACGCTCAGGTCAAGTCGATCAAGAAGGTCTCGGGAACGCTCAAGCTCGAGCTCGCCCAGTACCGCTCGCTCGAGGCGTTCGCGATGTTCGCCTCCGACCTGGACGCCGCGTCGCGTCGTCAGCTCGCCCGCGGTGCGCGTCTGACCGAGCTGCTGAAGCAGCCGCAGTACTCGCCGTACCCCGTCGAGGAGCAGGTCGTCTCGATCTGGGCCGGCACCAACGGCAAGCTCGACACGATCGAGGTGGAGGACGTCCTCCGCTTCGAGCGCGAGCTGCTGGACCACCTGAAGCGGAACACGTCCATCCTCGACACGCTGCGCGAGACGAACGTCCTCGACGACAGCACCGTCGCGGAGCTCGACAAGGCGGTCGACGCCTTCGTCCTCGAGTTCCAGGGTGGCAAGGGTCAGGCACTCGGCGCGCCGGGTCACGAAGAGGTCGCTGCTGCGGACGCCGACGACGTGAACCAGGAGAAGATCGTCAAGGGCCGCCGCGGCTGACGCCGACGGGAGACTCATAACCAATGGGCGCACAACTCAGGGTCTACAAGCAGAAGATCTCTTCTGCTCAGACGACCAAGAAGATCACGAAGGCGATGGAACTCATCGCGGCTTCGCGCATCCAGAAGGCGATGGCACGCGTGCGCGCGTCCAACCCCTTCGCGCGGGCCGTGACGCGGGCCGTCTCCGCCGTGGCGACGCACTCGAACGTGCAGCACCCGCTGACCACCGAGCGCGAGGACATTCGACGCTCCGCCGTCGTCGTCTTCGGCTCGGACCGCGGTCTCGCCGGCGCGTTCAACTCCCAGGTGATCCGCGAGGCGCTGCAGCTCGGCGAGCTGCTGCGCAGCGAGGGTCGCGAGCCGGTGTACTACCTCATCGGTCGCAAGCCCGTCGGCTTCTTCCAGTTCCGTCGCATCGCGACGGCGGGGGAGTGGATCGGTGACACCGACACGCCGGCGTTCTCGACGGCCGAGGAGATCGCGGCCGCACTGATCGGCGCGTACGAGAAGGGCGGCGCGGACGGCGGCGTCGACGAGATCAACCTCGTCTACAACCGTTTCGTCAGCATGATGACGCAGACGCCGGAGACCACGCGTCTCCTGCCGCTCGAGGTCGTCGAGGCGGAGGACGCGGCATCCAGCCAGGTCTACCCGCTCTACGAGTTCGAACCGGATGCCGAGACGGTGCTCGACGCGCTGCTGCCGGTGTACGTGCAGAGCCGCGTGTTCAACGCGCTGCTCCAGTCGTCCGCCGCGAAGCAGGCCGCCACGCAGAAGGCGATGAAGTCCGCCAGCGACAACGCCGACAAGCTCATCACCGACTACACCCGCCTGCGCAACAACGCGCGTCAGGCGGAGATCACGCAGCAGATCGCCGAGATCGTCGGCGGCGCCGACGCGCTGGCGTCGGGCAAATAGACCACACGAAAGAAGAGAAGCCATGAGCCTCACCGCTGAGAAGACGGAGACCCCCGTCGTCGGTCGCGTCGCGCGCGTCACCGGCCCGGTCGTCGACATCGAGTTCCCGCACGACTCGATCCCCGAGGTCTACAACGCCCTCAAGACCACCATCACGATCGACGGCGAGTCGACCGAGATCACCCTCGAGGTCGCCCAGCACCTCGGTGACGATCTCGTTCGGGCCATCTCGCTCAAGCCCACCGACGGCATGGTCCGCGGCCAGGAGGTGCGCGACACGGGCGGCCCCATCACGGTCCCCGTCGGCGATGTCACCAAGGGCAAGGTCTTCAACGTCACGGGCGACGTCCTGAACGCCGCTCCTGGCGAGACCATCGAGGTCACCGAGCGCTGGGGCATCCACCGCTCCGCCCCGAACTTCGACCAGCTCGAGTCCAAGACCGAGATGTTCGAGACGGGCATCAAGAGCATCGACCTGCTCACCCCGTACGTCCAGGGTGGCAAGATCGGCCTGTTCGGCGGTGCCGGCGTCGGCAAGACCGTCCTCATCCAGGAGATGATCCAGCGCGTCGCGCAGGACCACGGCGGCGTCTCGGTGTTCGCCGGTGTCGGTGAGCGCACCCGTGAGGGCAACGACCTCATCGGCGAGATGGAGGAGGCGGGCGTCTTCGACAAGACCGCCCTCGTCTTCGGCCAGATGGACGAGCCGCCGGGGACGCGTCTGCGCGTCGCCCTGTCGGCTCTGACGATGGCGGAGTACTTCCGCGACGTGCAGAAGCAGGACGTCCTCCTGTTCATCGACAACATCTTCCGCTTCACGCAGGCCGGTTCCGAGGTCTCCACGCTGCTGGGCCGCATGCCCTCCGCCGTGGGTTACCAGCCGAACCTCGCCGACGAGATGGGTGTCCTCCAGGAGCGCATCACGTCGACCCGCGGTCACTCGATCACCTCGCTGCAGGCGATCTACGTCCCCGCCGACGACTACACCGACCCGGCTCCGGCGACCACCTTCGCGCACCTCGACGCGACGACCGAGCTCTCGCGTGAGATCGCATCGAAGGGTCTGTACCCCGCGATCGACCCGCTGACCTCGACCAGCCGCATCCTGGACCCGCGGTACATCGGTGAGGACCACTACCGTGTGGCCACCGCCGTGAAGCAGATCCTGCAGAAGAACAAGGAACTGCAGGAGATCATCGCGATCCTCGGTGTCGACGAGCTCTCCGAAGAGGACAAGATCGTCGTGTCGCGTGCACGCCGCATCCAGCAGTTCCTTTCGCAGAACACCTACATGGCGAAGAAGTTCACCGGTGTCGAGGGCTCCACGGTCCCGATCAAGGAGACCATCGAGTCGTTCGACGCGATCGTCAAGGGTGACTTCGACCACGTGGCCGAGCAGGCCTTCTTCAACGTCGGTGGCATCTCCGACGTCGAGGAGAAGTGGGCGCAGATCCAGAAGGAGAACGGCTGACATGGCGCTGACCGTCACCCTCGTCTCCGCTGAGGCGGAGGTCTGGCACGGCGAGGCGAGCCTCGTCGTGGCCAAGACGGTCGAGGGCGAGATCGGCTTCATGTCCGGTCACGAGCCCGTTCTCGCCATCCTCGCGGAGGGTGAAGTCCGGATCACGCAGTCGAACGGCGAGAAGATCGTCGCGACGGCGGAGGACGGCTTCCTCTCGATGGAGAACGACGAGCTCACCATCGTGGCCGGGAACGCAGCCCTGCAGTCCTGACACCCTTTCCGCGCAGCGCCGTCCGGTTCGCCGGGCGGCGCTGCGCTTTTCCCCGGAGGTGCCGCCGTGCTCATCCTGCTGCCCCCGTCCGAGACCAAGCGCCCCGGCGGCGACGGCCCGCGCTGGCGTCCGGACGCGCTCGCCTATCCGACGCTCTCGACGCAGCGCGAGCAGGTGATCGACGCGCTCGTCGCGCTCAGCGACGACGAGGAGGCCGCGGCCCGCGTGCTCAAGCTCTCCGCCCGGCAACGCGGCGAGGTCGCCGTCAACGCCGCGCTCCGCGGCTCCCCGACGATGCCCGCCGTCGACCGCTACACCGGGGTCCTCTTCGACGCCCTCGACGCCGCGACGCTCGACGACGCGTCGCGTGCCTGGCTGGCGAGCCACGTCGCGATCCACTCCGCACCGTTCGGCGTGGTCGGGGCGCTGGATCCGATCCCGGCGTACCGTCTGGGAGCCGGCATCCGCGTCCCCGGACTCCCGCCGATGCGGGCGGTGTGGGCGGATGCCGTCGGTGCCGCGATCGCAGCATCCTCACCCTCGTTCGTCCTCGACCTGCGTTCGGAGGCGTACGTCGCCCTGGGGCCCGTGCCCGCCGGGATCCCGCAGGCGTACGTGCGGGTCGTGTCGGAGGGGCCGGACGGCGCCGTGCGGGCCCTGAACCACTTCAACAAGCACGCCAAAGGGGAGCTCGTCCGCCGCCTCGCGACCTCACGGCCGGACGTCTCCGGACCCGACGCTCTCATGCGATGGGCGCAGGACGAACAGATCGTCCTGCGCCCATCGGCGGCCGGCGAGCTGGAGCTCGTCGTGCCGCCCGTTACGAGATGAACCGGAAGGTCACCGGGTAGCGGTAGCTGCCCCCGGCGTTGACCCGTACGGCCCCGAGGATCGAGAAGATGATGTTCGCGACCCACACGGCGAACGGGAGCAGCCCCCCGATGAAGCCGAGGAACGGGATGAAGGCCAGGATGCCCGCCACGATGTAGGCGACGATCATGGCGATCGTGAAGGTGATCTGCCAGTTCAGCGCCTCTTTGCCCTCGACGTTCGTGCGAGGACCGCGGTCCTTGAACACGAGCCAGATGATGAGGGCGGGCAGGAAGCCGACGATGCCGCCGAGGTGCGCGAACATCGCCCACTGCTTGTCCTGATCGGGGGTGAGAGCGGCGCCCGGCTGCGGCTGCCCGTAACCCGGCTGCCCGTAGCCCGGCTGGCCGTAGGGCTGCTGGCCGTTGGGCTGCTGGCCGTTGGGCTGCTGGCCGTAGGGCTGCTGGGGCGGCGGCGGAGCGTAACCGCCCGGGTTCTGTCCCGGCGGAGGGGTCGGCGCGCCTGCGGGAGGAGGAGACGCGGGGCCGTCCTGCGGCGGCGTGTTCGGGTCGGTCATCGGTATGCCCTTCTGTCGGCGTCGCCGCGGCGCGCGGCGTTCAGCGCGCGTGCGCTGCCACACACGAAAGGTAGTGCCGGGAACGGGTCGGGGGCAACGCCCCGCGCCGCATGATGACGGGAGAGGACGTCCACTAGAGTGTGAGGACGCTGCACCGATCAGGAAGAAGGGTGGGAGCGTGCCCGAAGCCGTCACCTCGTCCCGCGTCGTCCCCTCCGGCGCGGGCCCCATCGAGGTGCGCTGGGCCGAGGTCACCCACCAGGGCCGCCGCCGCGAGAACAACCAGGATGCCGTGCTGTCGGCGTTCCCGCTCTTCGTCGTCGCCGACGGGATGGGCGGCCACATCGGGGGAGAGATCGCCAGCTCGCGCACGGTGGAGCGCCTCTCGGCTGCCGTCGACCGCGGCACGGTCTCGCCGGAGGCGATCGAGGACGCCCTCGAGCACGCGGTGGCCGACATCGCCTCGCACGCCGAGACGACCGACGACGGCACCGGCACGACGGTGACGGGTGTCTACCTCGACCTCACCGGTGCCGAGCCGACCTGGGTGACCCTCAACATCGGCGACTCCCGGGTGTACCTGCTCCGCGACGGCGCGCTCGCGCAGGTGACGACCGACCACTCCGTCGTCCAGGAGCTGATCGCCGCAGGCCGTCTCAGCCCGGAGGAGGCCGAGAACCACCCTTACGGCAACGTCATCACCCGGGCCGTCGGTCCGAGCGACGGGGTGGTGCCCGATTACGTGCGACTCGAGGTCGTCGACGGCGACCGCTTCGTGGTGTGCAGCGACGGGCTCACGAAAGAGCTCACCGACTACGGCATCCTGCACTTCCTTCTGCAGAACCAGGACCCGGCTGCCGCGGTCGACGCGATGCTCGAGGCGGCGCTGGAGAACGGCGGCCGCGACAACGTGTCCATCATCGTCGTGAGCGCGCGGCACGTCCCGGCCGACGAGGACACCGCCACGGTCGAGATCTCCTCACCAGTGCGCCCCTGACGCGGATCGTCCACAGGTCGTCCGTGCACCGGCCGCCGGACCGGGCCCTCCGCGCACAGTGGAGCGGTGTCCACCTACGCACCCGATGACCCCCTCGCGCTTCCCCGCCGTGCCGAGCCGGCACCGCGCCCGCCCCTCCCGCTCCTGACCGTCGTCGTACCGGTCGTCGGTGCGGGCGTGCTGTGGATGGTGACGGGGTCGGCCTACGCTCTGCTGTTCGCCGCCCTCGGCCCGCTCATTGCGATCGCCTCGGTCGCCGACGCGGCGCGCACCTCGAAGCGGACCGCGAAGAAGGATGCCGCGGCGCTCCGCCGTCGGCTGGCGCAGGCGGAGGTCGACGTGGCGAAACGCCACGACGAGGAGCGCGCCCAGCGTTGGGCGACGCATCCCGACGTCCCGCGCTTCCTCGCCCGCCCGGAATCGATCTGGCGGGTCGTCCCCGAGCGCGAGTCCATGCTCGTCGTCGGTTCGGGGGAGGACGCGAGCGCCCTGCGGACGACGGGCGGTGACGGAGACGACGCGTCGGCGGAGCTCCGCCGACGCGCGGCGCGGGTGGACGACGTGCCCGTCCTCGTGCCGCTCACGACGGGTGTCGCCGTGGTGGGGCCGCCGGCGCTGGCCGCCGCCGTGGCGCGCGCGCTCGCACTGCAGGTGCTCCTGTGCCTCTCGCCCGGGCGCGTGCGCCTGAGCGACGCCGGTCCGTCGTGGGCG
>NZ_JAMXSA010000055.1:0-17850 GCF_024124465.1 Microbacterium sp. CnD16-F | reverse complement strand
TAGAGGGAGTGGTCATCGGTGTGACGCCTTTCGAGTGGGATGTGAGAGTTTCCTCGAAGGAAGATCCCGGTGGCCACGCTGACGTTTACTGGCCGGGATCGTTACACCACTCTACGGGGCACTACTCGAACGCACCACGCTCATTACGATCCTGACCGCGCGAACCTTGGACGCTGCGCACGACGTGTTCACCCTCTCCCCCGGCATCGGACTGCACGCAGGGAACCTCTACGCGAGAACCACCGAGGATGCTCAGGACGTCGACGAGCTAGCCCGCGCCACTGGATCAGACCCCGCCCGCACGCTGCGCTCCCTCGACCGGCTCGTGTCGGCGGGTCTGCTCTTGCAGCGTGGCACCCGTTGGGCTCGGCCGAGCCAGGATCGACGCCGAGCCGCCGCTGAAAGCCTCGGCGTCGACGGCCGGCTACAGCGTCGAGCCGCCGCCTACGCCGTCGAGCGCGAGCTGTGGGCGTGGTGGCAGGCCGAACAGACATGGATGCAAGCACCACGGCGACCCGGTGCCGGCCGCCGACCCGGCCGAGGCCAGCTCACGTTGCTACCCGAGTTCGGCACGAGCGCCTACGGTGCGCACCCACGTCGAGCCGACGGCCGAGCCGACTACCGTGCAGCTCGCGCCGAGGTCGAGCAGGAGCGCGGCGGCCGCGCGATCGCGCCCCGCCGCTCCCCCGCACCCGCCGTCGTCGCTGTCGAGCCGCCCAGCGACGCCGAGCGCATCATCACCGACATTCTCGGAGCCCGCCTGATCGCCGTCGAGTCCTACGCCCCAGCACAACCGGACGGGCGCAGCGACGGCGAAGTGCCCGAGCTGGTCGAAGCGATCGCCTGAGCCGGCGTTGACGCCGAACGACCGCCCCCAATGTGCACAGCCCAGCTATCGCCGGGCTGGCCTGCACACAGTGGGGACGGATCGAGGCCGGCCAGCAGCCGACCGACGAGAGCTGCGCCCTCGCGCTCCCCCGCGGCCCTGCGGGCCGTGCCCGACGGCCGCTGCGCGGCCGACAGCTCCTCACGCCTGCGGCGCTCGTTTTCTAGCCGTGAAGCCTTCGGCAGCATACGGTCGGCCGGCCTCCGCACAAGCGCTTTCGCGGCATATCCTCCCTCGCTCCGCTCAGTCCGGTATTCCACGGTCGCTTGTGCTCCATCCGGCTCTCCCTAGCGGCGACAAGTCGCCTTCACGGCAAGAAAACGTGAAGGGGGTCAGGATCAAGACCCTAATAGTACTAATACCGTCACCGGAGGTAGTGAGATGGCCCGCAAGATCAAGACCACCAAGAGCCCCGAGGAGCGTCGCGCCGAGGCCGAAGGGCTGCACGCCACGATCGCGGAACAGGTCGAGGAGCTGCGCACCTCGGAAGCCTGGTCGCGGTTCCTCACGTTCGCGCAGGCGTTCCACCGCTACAGCCTGAACAACCTGCTGCTGATCCTCGCGCAGAAGCCCGAGGCGACCAGCGTCGCCGGTTACCGCACGTGGCAGAAGCTCGGCCGCCAGGTGCGCAAGGGATCGCGCGGCATCCGCATCTTCGGCGGCCGCGACGTGCGCGAGACGGTCGAGGACGAGCAGAGCGGCGAGGAGAAAGAACAGCGCCGCGTGCGATTCTTCCCCGTGTCCGTGTTCGACATCTCGCAGACCGACCCCATCGACCCCGAGGCGGACGACCCCAGCACCCTCGCGCAGCCGCTCACCGGCAACGACCCCGCAGGCATCTTCGACGCCGTAGCGGATTACCTCACCGGCAAGGGCTGGACGGTCGAGCGCGAGCCCATCGATGGAGCTGCCAACGGCTACACCGACCCCGAGGCGCGGCGCGTTGTGATCGACGCCGACCTCTCCCCCGCCCAGGCCGCCAAGACCGCCCTGCACGAGGCCGCACACGTCGAGCTGCACGCCGAGGAAGATCACGCCGAGTACGTCGAGCACCGCGGCGTGAAAGAGACCGAAGCCGAGAGCGTCGCCTACATCGTCGCGGGCATCCTCGGACTCGACACCAGCGCCTACAGCGTCGGCTACATCGCCGGGTGGAGCAAGTGCGAACCCGAGACGATCAAGGCCACCGCCGCAAACGTGCTGCGCGCCGCGCACACCCTGGCCGACGCCATCACCGAGCCCGCCGAGGCAGCCGACGCAGCCTAACCCGAATAGTACTATTGCCGTTGCTACATCGTAACGGCAATAGTACTATTAGAGGTAGAGAGCGAGAGGAACCCACCATGACCGAGACCGTCACCATCGAGACCAGGGCGTGCATGTTCTGCGGCGCATCGAGCCGCGTCGAGCTGACCGCCCGCCAGGCGGCAGCCCTGGCCGCCCGCCGCCCCGTGCAGGACGTCCTGCCGGACGTCGAGCCCGCCCGCCGCGAGCTGCTGATATCCGGCACGCACCCCGACTGCTGGGCGCGAGCTTTCGGATAGTAACCCCTAATAGTACTGTTAGTACTCATAGAGTCAGGATTCAGACATGACCGACCTTGCCAACCTCGGAACGCGCCGCCAGCCCATGCCCCGGCCCGCGACGCTCGACGAGTACCTGCGCATCCGGCCCCAGATGATCGACACCACGGGCGCGCCCCTCGTGCTCACGAGCTGCGAGAGCTGCAAGCGGCAGCACTTCACCGTCGAGCCCTGCGCCGCCGAAGCCCCCTGCCCGCGCTGCGGCTCGGCCGCCGGCAGATGCCGGCGGCCCTCCGGCCACGCGGCCGCGAGCTGGCACGCCGAGCGCGCGGCCGCGTTCGAGGAGCTGTGCAACACCCGCGAAGCCGCCGGACTCCCCCAGGTGGCCCGCTGGCCCGAGCCCGCGCAGCCGCCAGCAGCGCCGACGCTGTTCGAGTGGGATCAGCCATGAACGAGCCGAGCTGCGCCCGGCGCGAAGGGCCGCGCCCCTCGCACTCCCCCGGCTCAGGCGCGACGGAGCGCGCCCGAGCTGATCGACGGCCACCTACGGCGGCCGAGCGCCTACGGCACACTCGTTTTCTTGCCGTGAAGCCTTCGGCAGCATACGGTCGGCCAGCCTCCGCACAAGCGCTTTCGCGGCATATCCTCGCGTCTTTCGCTGCGCTCGGCCGCTCCGGTATTCCACGGTCGCTTGTGCTCCGGCCGGCTCTCCCTAGCGGCGACAAGTCGCCTTCACGGCAAAAAACGTGGGGATGGGAGGATTCCAAGATGTTGACAGTCACCGTGTACACCACCGGCCCGAGCTGCATCCGCTGCAAGATGACCAAGGACGTCATGGGCCGCAAGGGCGTCGAGTTCGTCGAGGTCGACATCCGCGAGAACACCGCCGCACGCGAGTACGTGGTCGAGGAGCTGGGATACACCGAGGCACCCGTCGTCGTCGTCGAGGACGGCACCGGCGAAGATCACTGGTCGGGATTCCGGCCCGATCAGATCGACCGCATCGCCGCCGTAAATGCTTGACATGCACTAACGGTAATAGTACTATTAGAGTTAGAACGAGAGAAGGGAAACCGCCATGAACGACTACACGATCGCCAGCCCCGAGGGAGCGGTCATCGCCCAGGTGAGCCACAGCGACATCACCGAGCACACCGGCACGCCGTACGACACCGGAGCCCGGCTCGAACCGCACCCCTGGGTGCGCGACGGCATCACCGGCCACGAATATCAGCGCCCCGCCGAGGCAGACGACTACGGTCGCGTCGACTTCGACGACGACGAGGGAACCACGATCGCCACGCTGCACATCGAGGGCGACCCCCTGCGCCCCGAGGGCGCATTCCTGCTCAAGCTCGACGTGAACGCCCCCGTCATCATCCACGGCCCCGGCGGCGAGTACATCGGCCGCGTCCGCCCCATGTGACCACGAGCGGCCCTAATAGTACCATTACCGTTAGGGCCGCTCCGAAAGGAGAACCCATGAACGCCACAGTCCAAGACCTCGCAGCCCGCTACTCGGCACTTCCCGAGAGTATCCGCAGCAAGTGCCCCCGGCCCACCGGGGCCGTCACCCCGGAGAGGGTGCGCGGCTGGCTGATCGAGCTGCGCGACACCTGCCTCGCGGCCGCCGCAACGGCCACAGACCTCGCGCTCGACACGGCCCAGGCCGGAGACCTCGACGCCGCAACCTCGCTGAAGCACGAGGCGCGCGCGACGCTCTCATTTGCAGCAGCGATCGGAGACCTCATCGGCTACCCGCCGATCGACGCCGACAACCGATCGGAGGAGAACAACTAAGACCCCTTGCAACCCCATTACCGCTAACAGTACTATTAGAGTCACCATCCAACAGGAGGAAACCATGAGCTACATCACCCGCACCGGCAACCTGGCCGAGACCCCGACCCTGCGCGAGGGCGACAACGGGCCGTACACCTACGCCCGCGTCCTCGTCAGCGACCGGCTGCGCCAGGAGGACGGCAGCTACACCGACGGCCCGACCATCGGCTACGACGTCGCCGTGAGCGGCAACCAGGCTGTGAACCTCATCGAGGCGGCCGAGCGCAGCGGGAACATCCGCGTGACGTTCTCGGGCCGCTACCGCGTCACCGAGTACAAGGGCGAGCAGGGCACCCGCATGCAGCACGAGGTGCGCGCCGACGAGGTGAGCGTGAGCCTGCGCGGCCAGAGCGTCACCGTCGAGCGGGCCGCCCGCGCGGACGAGCCCGACAGCACGCCGTTCTGACCGACCCAGGGGTGCGGTGCCGATTCGCTGGCACCGCACCCCCAACAGTACTATTAGCACTATTGGAGGTATTACCCGTGACCGCTCGAATCATCGCCCTCTGCAACCAGAAGGGCGGCGTCGGTAAGTCGACGACGACGTTCCACCTCGCGCGCGCGGCCGTGCTGCGCGGGCAGCGCGTGCTCGTCGTCGACAACGACCCGCAAGGCAACCTGACCTCAGTCGCGGCCGCCGAGACGGTCGGAGACGACCAGGCAGGGCTTGCCGACGCCCTCAGCTCACGCGCGCCCGAGAGCATCCGAGACGTGATCGTGCGCGGCGTATGGCCCGGCCTCGACGTCGTGCCGACGTCGGGCGTGATCCTCGGTTCCGTGCGCGACGAGCTCGTGGTCGCCGGAGCGGGCCGAGAAGGTCGCCTGCGCGCGGCGCTGGCCGCCGTGGCGGCCGACTACGACCTGATCCTGATCGACTGCGCACCGAGCCTCGACCAGCTCACCATCAACGGCCTCACCGCCGCCGATGCCGTGACGATCGTCACCCACTCCAAGCTGTTCAGCGCCAACGGGCTCGCGCAGCTCCTCGACACGATCGACAACGTGCGCCAGTACTACAACCCCGCGCTGCGCGTGGCAGGCGTCATCGTCAACCAGCACGAGGAGCAGACCGTCAGCGGCCGCACCTGGCTCGACGAGCTGCACGCGGCCGCCGGAGCCCGCGAGTTGCGCGTGCTCACGCCACCGATCCCCAAGCGCGTCGTCATCAGCGACGCCACCGAGGCCGCTCGCGGCCTCGACGAGTGGGGGAGCGCCGAGGCGACCGCGCTCGGCGCGATCTACACCGACCACCTGACCGCCATCGAAGGAGTCACGTCATGAGCACCCGTCCCGCCCCGCGTAAGTCCAGCCTCGCCGGATCGAGCCCGGTCGCCCCGCCGGCACAGCCGGCACAGCCGGCGACGCCCGAACCCGACGTCGTGCCGGCGGCCGCGCAGCCCGCGGCACCGAAGCCGGCACGCGCCACCAGCTCAACGAGCGACAAGACGAAGTACCGGCACAAGGTGAGCTTCTACCAGCACCCCGACGACACGGCGCGCGTGCGCGGTGCGATCCTGCACACCCAGGTCTCGGAGGGAGCGCGCACGCTCAGCCAGTTCGTCAACGACGCCGTGCTGGCCGAGGTCGAGCGGCTGGAAGCCAAGTACAACAACGGCCAGCCGTTCCCGGCTGTGGGAGCCCGCGAGCTGCCACAGGGCCGACCGATGGGGGAGTGAGCATCATGGCCAACCTCGCACGAGACATGCGCCTCGCGTGGCGACTGCTCACAGACTGGGAGCGGTGGGCTCTCATCGGCGCACCGCTGGCCCTTATCAGCGCCTACACGTTGTATCAGCTCTCCGATGCACTAGGGGTCGTCTGGTTCGTGCTGATCGGCTTGTTCGTCGGGATCGTCGGCGGGGCTCTGTTGCAAAGATTGGCGGCAGTCAGAGGTAGGCTGTCGCTCTGCGCCGATCAGGCGGCTGCTGCGAAATGGTGGTTGAGCATGCCCATGGCCTCCGTCAGCGCCGAGGGCCCAATGCCAAAAGCTCTCTCCACAAGGCGCACCTCGCCCCTGATGCCGGGCTGCAGGCACCAGGGGCGAGCCTGTCCTTTGCGCAGGGCTCGCATGACTTCGAATCCCTTGATCGTGGCATAGGCCGTGGGGATCGATTTGAAACCGCGCACCGGCTTGATCAGTATCTTGAGCTTTCCGTGATCGGCCTCGATCACGTTATTGAGATACTTCACCTGCCGGTGGGCCGTCTCCCGGTCCAGCTTTCCTTCGCGCTTCAATTCGGTGATCGCTGCACCATAGCTCGGCGCTTTGTCGGTATTGAGCGTGGCAGGCTTTTCCCAGTGCTTCAGGCCTCGCAGGGCCTTGCCCAGGAACCGCTTCGCTGCCTTGGC
Source organism: Microbacterium sp. CnD16-F (assembly GCF_024124465.1). NCBI lineage: Bacteria > Bacillati > Actinomycetota > Actinomycetes > Micrococcales > Microbacteriaceae > Microbacterium > Microbacterium sp. CnD16-F. The sequence continues at coordinate 11,250 of NZ_JAMXSA010000055.1, read as the reverse complement.
GCTGCGGGTCGGCGACAGGTAGAAATCGATCGTGTCGCCCCGCTTGTCGACTGCCCGGTACAGGTAGGTCCACTTGCCCCGCACCTTGACGTAGGTTTCATCCAGGCGCCAGCTCGGATCAAAGCCACGCCGCCAGAACCAGCGCAGCCGCTTCTCCATCTCCGGGGCGTAGCACTGGACCCAGCGATAGATCGTCGTATGGTCGACCGAAATGCCGCGTTCCGCCAGCATTTCCTCAAGGTCGCGATAGCTGATCGGATAGCGACAATACCAGCGCACCGCCCACAGGATCACATCACCCTGGAAATGGCGCCACTTGAAATCCGTCATCGTTCCGTCCGTCCAATCTCCGCCAAGCATGCTCAAGCTTCACGATTTTTGCAACAGAGCCCGCGGTCAAGACCCGCCCGCCCCGCGACGCCCTCTTCATCGCCGCCGCCTGCGCGCTCGGCCTCATCGTGCTCGTCGCGGTCGCCGCCGCCGTCATCCCGTTCGCCGGCGACCCGGCGAAGATCGTCGGCACCCGGCTCAGCCCGCCGTCGGCGGCGTACCCGCTCGGCACGGACGCCCTCGGCCGCTCGGTGCTCGCACGCCTGCTCGAGGGGACGCGCACCACGCTCGTCCTCTCCACCCTCGCCGTCGTGTGCACCGCGGTCATCAGCGTGATCCTCGGCCTCATCGCCGGCTACGCGGGCGGCTGGGCGCGCGAAGTCATCATGCGCCTGAGCGACGTCCTCTACTCCTTCCCGTCGATCGTGCTCGCGATCCTCATCGCCGCGGTCGTGGGCCCCGGCCAGGCCGCGGTGCTCTCCAGCATCGTGCTCGTCACGGTGCCGCTCATGACCCGCATGGTGAGCGCGGCGGCGATGTCGGTCGCCAAGCGCGACTTCGTGACCACCGCGAAGATCAGCGGCGTGTCGGCCCCGGTGATCCTCTTCCGGCACCTGCTGCCGAACGTCAGCGGCACCATCGCGGTGCAGGGGACGTACGCGCTGTCGGTCGGCATCCTCGTCGAGGGAGGACTGAGCTTCCTCGGCTACGGGGTGCAGCCGCCCCGCTCGTCGCTGGGCCTGCTGATCCAGGAGGGCGGCAGCTACATGCTGCAGGCGCCCTGGCTGCTGTTCATCCCGGCCGCGGTGCTCGTCGTCGCGATCCTCTCCATCAACCTCATCGGCGACACGATGCGCGATCGGCTCGATCCGCGCGAGACAAGGAGCCTCGTATGACCGCGAACGCCCCCGCTGCCCCGGTGGTCTCGCTCACGGGATTCAGCGCCGAGTACCGCACCCGTCTCGGCGTGACCCGAGCGCTCGACGGGATCGATCTCGATGTCGCCCGCGGCGAACTGCTCGCGATCGTCGGCGAGTCGGGATCCGGCAAGTCGACCGTGTCCCAGGCGATCGGCCGCATGCTGCCGCGGGCCTGCCACGTGACCTCCGGGTCGGTGCACGTGCTCGGCAGGGATCTCGCGGACCTCGCGCCCGATGCGATACGGGCGCTGCGACGCGAGTCGCTGGGTTTCATCCCGCAGGATCCCATCGCCTCGCTCGACCCCACGATGCGGATCCGCCGCCAGCTCGAACTCGCACTGAGGCCGCTCGGCGGGCCGGTCGACCCGGGGTCGCTCGCGCAACTGCTCGAGAGCGTCAGGATCCTCGAGCCCGAGCGCGTGCTCAGGCTCTACCCGCACGAGGTGTCGGGCGGGATGGCGCAGCGCATCGCGATCGCGCTGACCATGGCGCGCGAGCCCGAGATCCTGATCGCCGACGAGCCCACGGCATCGCTCGACGCACAGGTGCGCGACGAGATCCTGACCCTCATCGTCGACCTGGTGCAGCGCTCCGGCGCGAGCCTCATCTGGATCAGCCACGACCTCGGCGCGGTGCGCCGCTGGTGCGACCGGGTCGTCGTGATGCACCAGGGGCGTATCGTCGAGGAGGGCCCGACCGCGCGGGTGCTCGACGAGCCGCGGGCGGACTACACGAGAACGCTGGTCGCGGCCATGCCCGGCCGCGCGGATCTCGCGGCGAAGGAGACGGAATGATGTCTGCGAAGACGACCCCCGTGCTGGAGCTGCGCGATGTCAGCGTCGCGTTCACGAGCGGGGCGGGAGCGAAGCGGCGGACCGTCCGCGCCATGAACGCGGTGACGCTCGAGGTCGCCCCGGGCGAGACCCTGGGGCTGGTGGGCGAGTCCGGATCGGGCAAGACCACGACCGCCTCGGTCGCCCTGGGCCTCAAGCGGCCCGACTCCGGCGAGGTGCTGCTGCTCGGGAGCCCCTTCACCCGGTCGCGCAGGGCCAACGCCGGCAAGCTGCAGGCGGTGCTGCAGCATCCGCACTGGTCGCTCAACCCCCGGCGCAAGGTCGGGGAGTCGGTGCGCGAACCGCTCACCGTGGCGCGACGCGACCTCGGCCGCTCCGAGCAGCGGCAGCGCGTGACGGAGATGCTCGAGCAGGTGGGGCTGAACCCCGCCTTCGCCGAGCGCTACCCCCACGAGCTCTCCGGAGGACAGCGCCAGCGCGTCTCGGTGGCCCGGGCGCTCGTGACCGAGCCGCGCTTCATCGTCTTCGACGAGGCCGTGAGCGCGCTCGACGTCGCCGTGCAGATGCAGATCCTCGCGCTCATCCGCGAACTGCAGGCGGAGCACCGCTTCGGCGCCCTCTTCATCTCGCACGATCTCGGCGCGGTGCAGCGCGTCGCCGATCGCGTCGCCGTGCTGTTCCGGGGAGATCTCGTCGAGACCGCCGCGACCGACGAGTTCTTCCGGAACCCCCGGCATCCCTACTCGCAGACACTCTTGGAGGCCCTATGAATACGACACCGGTCCACGCACTCACCGACATCGACGGCGGGATCGCCGTCGATCCCGCACCCCGGCTGGCCGGCCCTCCGGTCTTCGGGGGTCCGGGCAACGACGCCTTCGATCTCGCGCCGGTCAGGAGCACGGGCCGCGAGATGCTGCGGTTCGACTTCCCCGGGGTCAGCATCGGCGCGGCGCACTACGAGGAGGGGCCCACCGGTGCGACCGTGATCCACATCCCCGCCGGCGCCCGCACCGCGGTGGACGCGCGGGGCGGGGCGGTGGGGCTCTCCGGCGGCTACGACTTCAACCACGCCATCTGCCTGGCCGGCGGAGCCGGCTACGGGCTCGAGGCGGGCGCCGGGGTGAGCGACGCGCTCCTGGAACGCCTCGAGCATCGCACCGGCTTCGCCGAGCTCCAGCTGGTGTCGTCGGCGGTCATCTACGACTTCTCGGCGCGCTCCACCGCGGTCTACCCCGACAAGGCGCTCGGCCGCGCGGCGCTCGAATTCGCCGTTCCCGGTGAGTTCCCGCAGGGGCGGGCGGGCGCGGGCATGAGCGCGTCCGCGGGCAAGGTGGACTGGGACCGCACCGAGATCACCGGGCAGGGCGCGGCGTTCCGTCGTCTCGGCGACGTGCGCATCCTCGCCGTCGTCGTGCCGAACCCGGTCGGTGTGATCGTGGACCGCGCGGGCACGGTGGTGCGCGGCAACTACGACGCGCAGACCGGGGTCCGGCGCCACCCGGTGTTCGACTACCAGGAGGCGTTCGCCGAGCAGGTCCCGCCCGTCACCGAGGCCGGCAACACCACGATCAGCGCGATCGTCACGAACGTGCGGATGAGCCCCGTCGAGCTGAACCAGTTCGCCAAGCAGGTGCACAGTTCGATGCACCGCGGCATCCAGCCGTTCCACACCGACATGGACGGCGACACGCTCTTCGCCGTCACCACCGACGAGATCGATCTGCCGACGACCCCGGGGTCGTCGCGCGGGCGGCTGTCGGTGAACGCGACCGCGCTCGGCGCGATCGCCTCCGAGGTGATGTGGGACGCCGTCCTCGAGGCCGGCAAGTAGGGGCCCGGCCCCGGAACAGGAGAGGAACGCTGTGGAGATCATCACCGCGACGGTGACGGGCACGGATCCGGGAAGCCGGGGCGCCGAGATCGGGAGCCGCTTCGGGGAGGGGATCCGCGACGCGGTCGACGGCATGACCACCTACACCGCCAGCATGGCGTTCCAGTCGATCGGCATCCCGATCCGGCGCATCCCCTCGGCCATCATCATCGGCGTGCTCGGCACCTTCTTCACCATCTACCTGGTCATGTCGACCAGCCTGCTCGACGCGGTGAACATCATGCTGCAGGTGCTGATCCTCATCTCGGCTCCGGGCATCACCGTCTACTGCATGGACATCTGGCTGCGCCGCAACCGATACGATGGCCTCGATCTCTTCGACGAGCGCCGGGGGGCGAAGTACTGGTACACCGGCGGCTTCAGCATTCCCGGCCTCGCCGCGGGGATCATCGGCGGCGCTGCCGCCTCCTTCTTCCTCACCACCGATTTCTGGAGCGGCGCGGTCGCCGAGGCCATGGGCTACATCGATCTCTCCGCCCCCGTCGCGATGATCGTCAGCGGTGGCCTCTACTATCTCTTCACCCGCCGCGGCTACACCTTCGGAGACACTCGATGAACGCACGTTCCACCGGCCAGCACCCCGCCAGGTATCCCGGAGCCGCGGCCGGGGAGCCGACACTCGACAGCTGGCAGGAGGCCCCGCACAACCGCTGGGCCTTCGCCCGCCTGGGCGAGCTGCTGCCCACGGCGGCGGTCTCCCGGCGCGACCCGGCGACGCCCGCGGAGCCCGTCGTGCGGCTCGACGCGCTCGCGACGCGGCTCCCCGATCTCGAGCAGCGGCTCGAGGAGACCTGCACCGACGCATTCCTCGTGCTGCGCGGCTCCGAGGTCCTCGCCGAGTACTACCGGGCGGGTTTCGCACCCGACGACCGTCACCTGCTGATGAGCGTCTCGAAGTCGCTGTGCGGCACGGTCGTCGGCGCGCTGATCGACGAGGGGCGCATCGATCCCGCGCAGCCCGTCACCGAGTATGTACCCGAGCTCGCGGGCTCCGTCTACGACGGGCCCTCCGTGCTGCAGGTGCTCGACATGCAGATCTCGATCGACTACAACGAGGACTACGTCGATCCGGCCTCGGAGGTGCAGACCCACGATCGCTCCGCCGGCTGGCGCACGCGGCGAGACGGGGACCCCGCCGACACCTACGAGTTCCTCACCACCCTCCGCGGCGACGGCGGCACCGGCGAGTTCCAGTACTGCTCGGCGAACACCGACGTGCTCGCCTGGATCGTCGAGCGGGTCACCGGTCTGCGCTACGTCGAAGCGCTCTCCACGTACCTGTGGGCGAAGCTCGACGCCGATCGGGATGCGACCATCACGGTCGACCAGACCGGCTTCGGCTTCGCGAACGGGGGCGTCTCCTGCACCGCGCGGGATCTCGCACGCGTGGGCCGCATGATGCTCGACGGCGGCGTCGCTCCCGGCGGACGGGTCGTATCGCAGGGCTGGGTGGAAAGCGTGCTGGCCGGCGGCTCCCGCGAAGCCATGACCGACGAGGGTTTCACCTCCGCATTCCCCGAGGGCAGCTACACGCGCCAGTGGTGGTGCACGGGCAACGAGCGCGGCAACGTGAGCGGCATCGGCATCCACGGCCAGAACCTCTGGCTCGATCCGCGCACCGACTCCGTGATCGTCAAGCTCTCGTCGTGGCCCGATCCCGACACCCGGCACTGGCACGGGCTGCAGAGCGGGATCCTGCTCGACGTCAGCCGTGCCCTCGACGCGGTGTAGGCGGCGTGACCGGCGTCGGCACCGCGCCGGTGGATCCTGCGACTGCCTGACGCGGTGGCGCCACCGCGTCAGGCGCGTCGCAGGATCCGCCCGCGACGCGGGGACACCCGAGGGAGCGCCTACTCCCCCATCCGGTTGCGGGTGCGCATCGCCCGTTCGGCCTCGCGCTTGTCCTGCCGCTCGCGCATGGTCTGGCGCTTGTCGTACTCCTTCTTGCCCTTCGCGAGGGCGATCTCGACCTTCGCGCGGCCGTCGAGGAAGTACAGGCGCAGCGGCACGATCGTCATGCCGCCCTCGCGGGTCTTCTGGTAGAGCTTGTCGATCTGCTGGCGGTGCAGCAGCAGCTTGCGCTTGCGGCGCGGCGCGTGGTTCGTCCACGAGCCGTTGAGGTACTCGGGGATGTAGGCGGCGTCGAGCCAGGCCTCGCCGCGCTCGATGAACACGTATCCGTCGACGAGCGACGCGCGTCCCATGCGCAGCGACTTCACCTCGCTGCCCGTGAGCACCAGGCCCGCCTCGTAGGTGTCGAGGATGTGGTACTCGTGCCGGGCCTTCTTGTTGGAGGCGATCAGCTTCTCGCCGGTCTCCTTCGGGCTCATGTCACATCCTTCCTGCGGCCGGGGTGGTTCGGGGTCCGCGCTCACGCGCGAAGAACCAGCTTATCGCACACCGCCGCCGTTCCGCCCGCCACGCCGAGCCGCCCGGCCTCGAGGCGCCCGAACCGAGCCGATTGCTCCAACCCGCACGGATTATCGGCGCGGGAGGGCTCGGGCTCGCACGATGGGCTCGGTTTCGACGAGCCCCGGCCCCGAGATCCGGATCCGCGGCCCGCCCCGGGGACGCTCTGCGCTACACCCGCAGGTATCTGGTGATCGCGATCTTCGCCGCGATCGCCGAGAGCACCACTCCCACCAGCACGAGGATCGGCGGCACCACGAGCGCCTGCTCCACCGTGATGTAACTCGTGAACGGCACCTCCCGGGCGAGGAATCCCTGCACGAAGAAGCGCACGATCGCCACCGACGCGGCGCTCGCGAGCACGGCGCCGAAGAGCGCGGCGATGATGCCCTCCAATATGAAGGGGGTCTGGATGAACCGGTTCGACGCGCCCACGAGGCGCATGATCCCGATCTCCCGCCGGCGCGAGAACGCCGAGAGCCTGATCGTGGTCGAGATCAGCAGCATGGCCGCCACCAGCATGAGCCCCGCGATGACGATCGCCGTGTAGCTCGCCACCCCCAGGAACAGGAAGATCCGATCGAGCAGGCTGCGCTGGTCCGAGACGCTCTGCACGCCGGGGATGCCCGAGAACGTCTCCGTGATGATGTCGGAGCGCGAGGGATCCTTGAGCTTGATCCAGAAGGTCTGGTTGAGCTGCTCCGGCTTCGTGATGTCGACGATCGGGTTGCCCTCGAACTGCTGCACGAACTCCTTGTAGGCCTGCTCGTGCGTCACGAAGAAGAAGTCGTCGACGTAGGGGCGCAGCGTGTCCGACTGCAGCGCCTCCTCGACGGCCGCGATCTCGTCCTCGCCCGCGTCCTCGCCGGCGCAGGTCGAACTCTGGTCGTAGTCCGTGCAGAGGTAGACGGCCACCTGCGCGCGGTCGTACCAGAACGTCTTCATCTGCTGGATCTGCAGCTGCATCAGGATCGCCGCCCCCACGAAGGTGAGCGACACGAAGGTCACCAGCACCACGGAGATGACCACCGACATATTGCGGCGCAGGCCGTTCCAGACCTCGCCGAGCACCAGTCCCGCCCTCATCGCACCGGCCCCACATCCGTCTGGTCGTCGTTCTTCCGGCGCAACCCGAGGTGCTCCGCCAGGCTGCCGGTCTCGGACATGCGCACGGGATCCATCGGGCGATCCGGATCGAGGAAGCTCGGGATCCGGCGCGCCTGCGGCCCGCCGGAGCGCACCGTGTCGTCATCGTCGATGTCGGAGTCGTCGGGGCTCTGTTGCAAAGATTGGCGGCAGTCAGAGGTAGGCTGTCGCTCTGCGCCGATCAGGCGGCTGCTGCGAAATGGTGGTTGAGCATGCCCATGGCCTCCGTCAGCGCCGAGGGCCCAATGCCAAAAGCTCTCTCCACAAGGCGCACCTCGCCCCTGATGCCGGGCTGCAGGCACCAGGGGCGAGCCTGTCCTTTGCGCAGGGCTCGCATGACTTCGAATCCCTTGATCGTGGCATAGGCCGTGGGGATCGATTTGAAACCGCGCACCGGCTTGATCAGTATCTTGAGCTTTCCGTGATCGGCCTCGATCACGTTATTGAGATACTTCACCTGCCGGTGGGCCGTCTCCCGGTCCAGCTTTCCTTCGCGCTTCAATTCGGTGATCGCTGCACCATAGCTCGGCGCTTTGTCGGTATTGAGCGTGGCAGGCTTTTCCCAGTGCTTCAGGCCTCGCAGGGCCTTGCCCAGGAACCGCTTCGCTGCCTTGGCGCTGCGGGTCGGCGACAGGTAGAAATCGATCGTGTCGCCCCGCTTGTCGACTGCCCGGTACAGGTAGGTCCACTTGCCCCGCACCTTGACGTAGGTTTCATCCAGGCGCCAGCTCGGATCAAAGCCACGCCGCCAGAACCAGCGCAGCCGCTTCTCCATCTCCGGGGCGTAGCACTGGACCCAGCGATAGATCGTCGTATGGTCGACCGAAATGCCGCGTTCCGCCAGCATTTCCTCAAGGTCGCGATAGCTGATCGGATAGCGACAATACCAGCGCACCGCCCACAGGATCATATCACCCTGGAAATGGCGCCACTTGAAATCCGTCATCGTTCCGTCCGTCCAATCTCCGCCAAGCATGCTCAAGCTTCACGATTTTTGCAACAGAGCCCCCGCGTCCTCGATGACGCGACGGCGCTGCACGCTGTACTGAGGCGTACGGCCGGTGCGCAGTTCGGGAGGTATGTCGGCGTCGACGTACCCATGCTCGGCCAGCTCGCGGCCTGGCATGAGCGCGTCGTCGACGGGACGCACTACAACGGCGAGGACGGGCGCGGCGACGGCGCAACTGGCACCGTCACCACGGCGGCAGAGCTGCACCGTGCCGCCGCAGCGTTCGATGCCGCCTCGGCCGCGCTGCGCGAAGCGCACGCAGCCAACGGCGTCGTGCGCTGGTACGACGATCCCCAGTGAGTCACGACGTGGACGGCCCGGATGCCGACACCGAGGAGCGCACCCGCATCGGGCAGGTGCTCGATGCAGCTCTGCCGCCGACGAGCGCCGACCGATAACGATCGTTTTCGGTGTGCAGCTCGGCGACGTCGCGGCGCTGCATGACACGCCGAACAGCGGCGCACCGAAACCCCCAACCGAAACTGAAACGCACCGATACTGAGCGCGTACCGTTTATGGCATGGCCGAAGTATTTGGGTACGCGCGAGTCTCGCGCAAAGAGCAAGATCCGGGCGCGCAGGAAGCCGAGCTGCGCGCGGCCGGCTGCAGTCGCGTGTTCGTCGACCACGGCGAATCGAGCCGCATCGCCGATCGCCCCGAGTGGCGCAAGCTCATCGACGTAGCTGCGCGCTCCGGCGACACGATCAAGGTCCGCAAGCTCGATCGACTTGCCGGCAGTGAGCGCCTGATGATCGAGGTGCTGTCCGAGCTGAACGACCGCGGCCTGAACATCGTAAGTCTCACAGAGCCCGCCATCGACACCACTACACCGATGGGGAAGGCGCTCTATGGCATCGTCGTGGTCTTCGCGCAGCTCCGCGTCGACACGATCAGAGAGAACACGCGCCTTGGATTGGAGCACGCCAGGAGCCAGGGAAGGGTCGGCGGCCGCCCAACCGTGATGACGGCCGAGCGGATCGCCGCGGCCGAGAAGATGCGCGCAGAGAACCAGAGCTACGCCCACATCGGGCGTGTGCTCGGAGTCGGCGCATCGAGCGTCATGCGCGCGCTCACAAAGTAGCAGTATAACTATGGTTATATTTGCGATAGACTTGAAGCGGAGGTGGAGACTATGACGATTACCGAGATCCCCGTCGAGGCGGTCGCTGCACGGAAGGCGCAGCACTTGCGAAACATCGGAGAGCTGGACTACCGGCGCAGTCTGCTGCGGCTGAAACAGCGTGGATTGCGTCAGAAGGCGATCGCCGATCTGGTGAAGGTCTCGCAGCCGAACGTGCAGAAGGTATTGCAGAGGGCCGCCACAATCCCGATGCCTCGTGAAGGTTTCTCTGGCGCAGATCCCTACGAGATTTGCGAGCGATACGCAGCCGGCCTGATCGACCGCGCGCAGCTTGTCGATGAGCTGACGCGCTGGGAGTATGTGCCGCGGGCTCAGACCAATGATGCGTTCGACGATCTGCTGATGGACGTTGCGGGCTCGGTCGATGACCTGGACCGCGCGCTGAGCCGTGGGCTGATCGACGATGAGCTGTACGACGAGATTGGCGATCGCATCGATGCACGGATGACGGCGGCGTGACCCCAGAGGAGCAGCGGCATATCGAGGTTGTCCAAGCGCTCTCTACTGCCGGCGGCCCACTCGACAAAGACGGCCCACACGCGACTACCAGAAACCCTGCTTGGTATCGCTCCAACGGGTCACGTAGAGCGGTACGACGGGCGACGCACGAGCGCATTAAGGCCGCGGTAGTGAGCCAGTCGCCGAACGCGAAAGATGAAGGTCGAGCACTTGTGCTGGCCGGCCCGCCAGGAGCCGGGAAAGGGCGAGTCGCCGATACCGTGCTCGGCGCGGATCGAGACCACTACGTGAATATTGACGCGGACGAGTTCAAGAAGCTGTTGCTGCGCGAAGCGATGGCAGATGGCAGCTATGAGGAATGGATCAAACCGCCAGAGGTGCGCGACTTAGAGGCGCAGGGGGAGCGGTTCTATCCACTTGAACTTGCCTCACTCGTGCATGAAGAATCGTCGATGCTTGCACGCGCGCTGCGCACAGAGATGATCGACCAGGGAACGAACATCATCGTCGACACGGTACTGAGCGACCCAGACAAAGCAGTGGAGCTTGGGGCGTATCTTGCGGACGCTGGCTACCAGGTAACGGTCGTCGACGTCGAGGTGCCGTTCGAGGTATCGCAGGATCGAATCGTGCAGCGCTGGCAGCACGCGATGCAGGAAGCCGAGGCAGGCAAAGCAGACGCACTCGGCGGACGATGGGTGCCAAGCGCATACGCTCGGCCGCTGTTCGACACCGAGCATGGGCGCTCGAAGTCACAGGACGCGGCAGCCCAGCTCGCGCAGTCATGTCCACGAGTGATCCGCTACGAGCGCCACTACACTAGTACCGAGGAGCACCGAGCATCGTTGGTTGAGGGGCGCGAAGCCCAGCCCACTCGTGAGGTCGCGCAGGTGCGGTCGAAGCCCGGCGGAAAGCTCGAAGCAGAGCAGTCGGTGAGCAGACTATCCGCGGCAAGTTTCAGTACCGATAGATCCGCACCGCGCAACGCAGACGCGCAAGTGAAGCGGCCAGGTTCGCGTTCTGGTCAAGTCCCGTGGAGTGGTGTAACCGTTTCGTGATCCTTCAGGGATGTGGGGGCTAGTTTTCGTTGTGATTGCAGATGCTCGCGACGAGCTCACTCACGGTGTCGGAGTACAGCCCAGGAGTGG
>NZ_JAMXSA010000054.1:0-18076 GCF_024124465.1 Microbacterium sp. CnD16-F | reverse complement strand
GATGCCGGCCTGCAGCAGGACCGCGAGACGCTGGACGACGGCGGCGACCGCTGCCGCGTCGGGTGCCGCCGCGGCATCCGCTCTCCTCCGGCGCCTCACGGGAGGTCCTCCACGCCGAGCCGGTCGCCGCGCACGACGGGACGCGCGATCCCGGTCACGCGCCGCACTCCGTCACGACCCCGCTCGATGTGCACGACCGCGCCGATCGCGCTGGCGGTCTGCCGCGCGAGCGCCCGGTCGTCCATGCCGGCGAGGGCGCCGAGCGCTTCGAGGCGCGCGGGCACGTCGGCGATCCCGCTCGCGTGGACGGTGCCCGCGCCGCCGTCGTGTCCCGTGTTGAGCGCGGTCAGCAGTTCGCGGACCTCCTCACCGCGGCACTCCCCCACCACGAGACGATCCGGCCGCATCCGCAGCGCCTCGCGCAGCAGGCGCCCGAGCGAGATCGCCCCGACGCCCTCGAGGTTCGCCTGCCGCGCCTCGAGGCGGACGTGGTGCGGGTGGGCGATACGCAGCTCCGCGACGTCCTCGATCGTGACGATCCGTTCCGAGACCGGGACCCGCCCGAGGAGCGCTGCGAGCAGCGTCGTCTTACCGGCGCCGGTGGCCCCCGTCACGAGGATGTTCGCCCGCTCGTCGACGAGCCGCTCGAGGCGTGCGCCGGTCGCGGCGTCGAAGGTGCCGCGCCGGCCCAGCTCGTCGAGGTCGGCCATACCCGTCCTGGGCAGACGGATCGAGATCGTCGCGCCCGTGCAGGCGATGGGCGGCAGGACCGCGTGCACCCGCACCCCGTGCTCCCACCGCACGTCGGCACACGGTGTCGCGTCGTCGAGGTGCCGCCCTCCCAGCGCGATCAACCCGACGGCGAGCTCGCGGACGGCCTCCTCGTCGAGGCGCCAGTCCGGGATCCGTTCCGTTCCCCCACCCCGGTCCACGTACAACCCCTGCGTGCCGTTGACGAAGACGTCGGTCACCTCGGGGTCGGCGAGGTAGCGCCGCAGCGGTGCGACGACGGGATGCGGCGGCACCGGGCGCGGCTCGGCGGACGCCGTGCGGCCCCGCGGAGCGACGATGAACGGATGCGGCATGCCCGAGACGCTAGGCGCGGCGACGGGGGCGCCGCGGCGGCCGTCGGGCAGCGGTGGAGGACCGCGTCCGCACTCGAGGTGTGAAGGAATCGGCGCACCCCGCCCGGGAAAAGGAGAAGGGCGGCACCCATTTGGGGGGAAGGGTGCCGCCCACGCGACCGCGCTTCAGGGGGGATCAGCGGGGCCGCGAAGCCGAATCGATGTTCGGGCGTTAACGATCTTACGCTCATCGGCGGAGTGCACGTTCACAGACACTCGATGGTTGCCACGCACCCACTATCGGCGGTAGTAGACGACGACGAGCGATCCTAGAGTGACCGCATCGCAGGACGAGGCCACGACGGCCCGACGCAAAGGAGCGCCGCATGAGCAGCCAGATCGACCACCTCCTCACCGAGACCCGCCGCTTCGCGCCGTCCGCGGAGTTCGCGGCCCAGGCCAACGCCCACGCCGACCTGTACGAGGCCGCCGCGCAGGATCGCGAGGCCTTCTGGGCCGAGCAGGCGCGTGCCCTCCACTGGGACACCCCGTTCACGAAGACCTTGGACTGGTCGAACCCGCCGTTCGCCACCTGGTTCGAGGACGGCGAACTGAACGTCGCCTACAACTGCCTCGACCGGCATGTCGAGGCGGGCCTCGGCGACCGCGTCGCCCTGCTCTGGGAGGGCGAGCCCGGCGACGAGCGCCGGGTGACCTACGCGGAGCTGACCGACGAGGTCAAGCGCCTCGCGAACGTCCTGACCGACCTCGGGGTCGAGGCCGGCGACCGCGTCGCCATCTACCTGCCGATGATCCCCGAGGCCGTCGCCTCGATGCTGGCCGTCGCGCGCATCGGCGCGATCCACTCCGTCGTCTTCGGCGGCTTCTCGGCCGACAGCCTGCGCTCGCGCATCGACGACGCCGGCGCCAAGCTCGTCATCACGAGCGACGGCGGCTACCGCAAGGGCAAGGCCTCGCCCCTCAAGCCCGCCGTCGACCAGGCCCTCGCCGACCGCGGGCACGGTCCGCAGGAGACGGTCGAGCACGTCCTCGTCGTCAAGCGCACCGACACCGAAGTCAGCTGGCAGGACGGGCGCGACCTCTGGTGGCACGACCTCGTGCCCGCGGCATCCGCTGATCACGTCGCGCAGCCGTTCCCGGCCGAGAACCCGCTCTTCATCCTCTACACGTCGGGGACGACCGGAAAGCCGAAGGGCATCCTGCACACGAGCGGCGGCTACCTGACGCAGGCCGCCTTCACGAACAAGGTCGTGCACGACCTGCACGCCGAGACCGACGTCTATTGGTGCACGGCCGACATCGGCTGGATCACGGGACACACCTACGTCACCTACGGTCCGCTCGCCAACGGCGCGACGCAGGTGATCTACGAGGGGACGCCCGACACCCCGCATCCGGGCCGCTGGTGGGAGATCGTCGCGAAGTACGGCGTGACGATCCTCTACACGGCCCCGACGGCGATCCGGTCGTTCATGAAGCTCGGCCGCAGCATCCCCGAGCAGCACGACCTGTCCTCGCTGCGCCTGCTCGGCAGCGTGGGCGAGCCCATCAACCCCGAGGCGTGGATGTGGTACCGCCACGTCATCGGCGGCGACACGGCGCCGATCGTCGACACATGGTGGCAGACCGAGACGGGCGCGATCATGGTGTCGGCGCTCCCCGGCGTCACCGAGACGAAGCCGGGCAGCGCGCAGGTGCCCCTCCCGGGCATCAGCCTCGACGTCGTCGACGAGAAGGGCGACGTCGTCGGCAACGGCAACGGCGGCCTCCTCGTCCTCACCGAGCCGTGGCCGAGCATGCTGCGCGGCATCTGGGGCGACCCCGAGCGGTTCAAGGAGACCTACTGGGACAAGTTCGCCGACCTCGGCTACTACTTCGCCGGCGACGGGGCTCGCCTCGACGAAGACGGGGACGTCTGGTTCCTCGGCCGCGTCGACGACGTCATGAACGTCTCGGGACATCGGTTGTCGACGACCGAGATCGAATCGGCCCTCGTCGGCAACGAGGCAGTCGCCGAGGCCGCAGTTGTCGGCGCGTCCGATGAGACGACCGGCCAGGCGGTGGTGGCGTTCTGCGTCATCAAGGAGTCGTACATCAAGGCGAATCCGCTCGAGGGCCTCGTCGACACGCTGCGCGTGTGGGTCGGCGAGCAGATCGGCCCCATCGCGAGGCCGCGCGACGTCTACATCGTCACGGAACTCCCCAAGACCCGCAGCGGCAAGATCATGCGCCGCCTGCTGCGCGACGTGGCGGAAGGGCGCGAGGTGGGTGACACCACGACCCTCGCCGACACGATGGTCATGTCGACGATCAAGGGGCAGGTCACGAAGAAGTAGCGCGGCCGGCGGCCCGGTCGATCAGGCGTGCGAGAACACGACCTCGACTTCGACCGGGCTGTCCAGCGGCAGCACGGGCACACCGACGGCGGAGCGCGCGTGACGGCCGGCGTCGCCGAAGATCTCGCCCAGCACGCTGCTCGCGCCGTTGATCACGACGGGCTGGCCGGTGAACTCGGGGACGGATGCCACGAATCCCGTCACCTTCAAGACGCCGGTCAGCCGGTCGACACCGCCCACAGCGGCCGCGGCGGCGGCGATGGCGTTGAGCGCGCACTGGCGCGCGAGCGCGGCGGCGTCGTCCGCGGAGACGAGGCCCTCACCCTCGCCCACCTTCCCGGTGGCCGGGAGCGCGCCGTCGACCATGGGGAGCTGCCCCGCCGTGTAGACGAGGTCGCCGTGCACCTTGGCCGGGATGTACGCGGCCAGCGGCGGGACGACCGAGCCGAGCTCGATGCCCAGCTCGGCCAGTCGCGCGGAGATCGACATCAGCCCTGCCCGAACTGCCGGGCGGCCTGAGCCGCGGCATCCAGTCCGGCGTTGGCGGAGCCGTCGCCGCCCGAGGGGCGCTTGAAGTAGCCGACGAGGCCACCCTCGGGGCCGGTCACCACCTGCACGAGCTCCCACCCCTGCTTGCCCCAGTTGTTGAGGATCGCGGCGGTGTTGTGGATGAGCAGGGGCGTGGTCATGTACTCCCACGTGGTCATGCGGTGCTCCCGGAGGTCGAGGCGGGGCGGCCCTGACGGGCGCGACGACGGGAGCGTCACCGAGGCGTCACCCAGCTATCTCCCTTACGATCAGCCTATGCCCCACTCGAAACGCACGGCCACCGGTGTGCTCGGAGGCCTGTTGGGCCTCATCGGTCTGAGCACTGTGGCCGCTCTCCTCGTCACGGCGACCATCACTCCCGCGATCGCCGTCTCCGGCTACGCCGCGACGAGCGCGATCAAGATGTTCGAGAACATGCCGAGCTACCTCAAGATCGAGAAGCTCATGCTGCCGACGACGATCTACGCGAAGGACGACGAGGGCAAGGACGTCAAGCTCACCGAGTTCTACGATCAGAACCGCATCCCGGTCACCTTCGACCAGGTGAACCCGGTGATGTACGACGCGATCCTCTCGAGTGAGGACAAGAACTTCTACACGCACGGCGGCATCGACCTTCTCGGCACGCTGAGCGCCCTCGCCCGCAACGCGAGCTCCGGCTCGAACCGCGGTGGATCCTCGATCACCCAGCAGTACGTCAAGAACGTCCTGCAGCAGACCTGCGAGGCCAAGGCCGTCAGCACGGAGGAGGTTCAGGCCTGCTTCAAGGAGTCGACCGCGAACCGGGGCACGGAGGGCTACCAGCGCAAGATCCAGGAGATGCGCTACGCCATCCAGCTGGAGAAGGAGTACTCGAAGGACGACATCCTCCTCGGCTACCTGAACATCGCGCACTTCGGCGGGACTGTCTATGGCATCGGCGCGGCCGCGCGGCACTACTTCGACACCACGCCCGACAAGCTGACCATCGGTCAGGCGGCAGTGATCGCCGGCATGGTGCAGGAGCCCAACACGCTGCGCATCGACCGGCCCGACGGCTCGACGACGACCAGCGACGGCACTCCTGTCAACGGCGCCGGTGACGGTTACAAGCTCAGCAAGGCGCGTCAGGTCTACGTCCTGAACCGCCTGCTCGAGGACAAGAAGATCACGCAAGCGGAGCACGACGAAGCCGTGGCCGCCCCCCTCGAGCCGAAGATCACCTCGCGCCCGCAGGGCTGCTCGGAGGCGAAGGGCGCCGAGTTCTTCTGCGCCTACGTGACGTCGATCATCCGCAGCGACCCCGCATTCGGCGAGGAACCGAACGACCGCATCGCGGCTCTCCGCCGCGGCGGCCTGAGCGTCTACACCACGCTCGACGTGTCCCTTCAGGACGCCGCCAACGAGGCGATCTCCGTCGTCCCCTCCCACGTCGACTACATGGACCTCGGGGCCTCCGGCGTCCAGGTCGAGGTGGGGACGGGTCGTGTGCTGTCGATGGTGCAGAACCGCCCGTGGGCGGATCAGGCCGATGACAAGACGACCACCCAGGTCAACTACAACGTCCCCGCGCGCAACGGCGGCGGGGGTCACTCGGCCGGATCGACGTACAAGGTGTTCAGCCTCATCAACTGGATGCAGCAGGGTCACTCGGTCAACGAGATGCTCAACGGACGCGTCGGCACCAAGACGGTGCAGACGTGCGACGGTGCGACACAGACCGTCTACACCGGTGAGGGCACCGGACCCGACGGCCAGCCCCGCATCGGCAACTTCGAGGGCAACCGGGGCTACACCGGCACCGTCGCCCGCTTCACGAAGGACTCGCTGAACTCCGGCTTCCTGACCATGGCGGAGAAGATCCCGGTCTGCACGACGAACAAGGTGGCCGGCGACCTGGGCGTGACGCTCGGCAACGGCCAGCCGCTCGACCAGAACAACAACCCCTACGACGTCCTCGGCTCGCAGGATGTCGCGCCCATCGACATGGCGAACGCGTACGCCGCGATCGCCTCGAACGGCACGCTCTGCGCCGCGAAGGCCATCGACCGCGTCGTCGACGCGGACGGCGAGGAGCAGCCGATCCCCGACACGAAGTGCGAGCGCAAGCTCAGCGAGGACGTCGCGGCAACTGCGGCCTACGTCCTGCAGAGCGTGATGACCGGGAGCGGAACCGGTAGCGGTGCGCGCACGTTCGACGGTGTTCCGATCTTCGGCAAGACCGGCATCCACCAGTTCCTCCACACCTGGATGATCGGCTCGAGCACCGAGGTCACCACCGCGGTCTGGGTCGGCAACGTCAAGGGCCAGGAGCGCCTCGAGAACCACTACGAGAGCGGCTACCGCCTCTCCCGCATCCGCAACTCGATCTGGCCCGCCATGCAGCGCGCCGCGAACGAGGAGTTCGGTGGCTCGAAGTTCCCCGAGCCCTCCGCGGAGCTCACCAAGCGCAGCTACGCGCGGCTGCCGAGCGTCATCGGCCTCGACGTCGACGCCGCGACCGACCGGATCGAGGACGCCGGCTTCAGCGTCGTCGTCGGCGAGCCCGTGTCCTCGCCCGAGGCCGAGGGCACGATCGTGTCGCAGACGCCCGGCGCGGGCCGCGTCGTCTCGGGCACGACGGTCACCATCAACCCGAGTGACGGCGAAGGCGTCGTGGTCCCGGGCGTGAGCGGCACCCCGGAGCAGGCAGCGCGCGCCCTCTCCGACGCCGGCTTCCGTAACGTCGCGCAGACGTGCGAGGACGACGACGGGGCGCCCGCAAAGGGCGTTGTCACCGGCACCGATCCCGCCGCCGGCGAGACCGTGAGCCGCGACACCACGATCACCATTGAGTACCAGTCCTCCGACTGCGACGGCAACGGTGACGGCGACCGTGACGGCGGCGGCGACGGGGGCGGCGGCAACGGCCGCGGCAACGGTCCCGGCAACGGCAACGGTCCGTGAGGCCCGCCGGTCACACCGCCCTCACCGCGCTCGGCGCGGTGGGGGCGGTCGGCGTCGCCGCCGGCGTCTGGGGCGTCGGGATCGAGCGGTACCTCTTCACGCTCCGGCGTCATGAGCTGACCGTCCTGCCGCCGGGGAGCCCCTCGGTCACCGTCCTCCACCTGTCCGACGCCCACATGGCGCCGTGGCAGCACCGAAAGCAGCGCTGGATCGCCGACATCGCCGACCGCATCCAACCCGACCTCGTCGTGAACACGGGCGACAACCTGGGGCACGTCGACGGTCTGCGCGGCATCCGGGCGGCGTTCGCGCCCCTCCGCGGCGTACCCGGGTTCTTCGTGCACGGGTCGAACGACAAGGTCGCCCCCAGCGCCCGCAACCCGCTCAAATACCTCTTCGGCCCGTCTGGACCGCAGAACCACGAGTCCTTCACTCCGTCGCTCGACACCGACGCCCTCGACGACTACCTGACGGGCCTCGGCGAGACGCTCATCGACAACACCGCCGCGAGCATCCGCGTCGGCGGTGTCCGCATCGACGGCTTCGGGGTCGACGACGCGCACCGCGACTTCGACGACCTCGACGCCTCCATCGACGCGCTCCGTGCCCTCGGCGCCGGCGCAGACGTCCGCCTGGGGGTCACGCACGCTCCCTACCGACGGGTGCTGGACGCGTTCACGGATGCCGGTGCCGACCTCCTCATCGGCGGGCACACGCACGGCGGCCAGGTCCGCATCCCCTTCTCGAAGAAGGCGCTCGTGTCGAACTGCGACATCCCGCTTGAGAAGGCGCGCGGGCTCAGCTCGTGGACGCACGACGGACGCACGGTGCCGCTGAACGTCAGCGCCGGCCTCGGCCACTCGATCTACGCACCCGTGCGTTTCGCGTGCCGACCCGAGGCATCCGTCCTCGTCCTCCGCGCCCGACGCGCCGACGATTCGCCCGAGGGGCGGTCGGCAGGGTAAGCTTGGAGGGTTGCCACGGGGTGTGGCGCAGCTTGGTAGCGCGCGTCGTTCGGGACGACGAGGCCGCAGGTTCAAATCCTGTCACCCCGACCGCAGAGAGGCTCCGCCGGATTCCGGCGGGGCCTTTCGCATCCCTCCTCGGAGGGGCCATCGCACCTCCCACCGAACGGAGTCCCATGACCTCTCCCCGCCTCGTGGCCTTCGACCTCGACGACACGCTCGCACCCTCCAAGAGCGCCATCGATCCGCGGATCGGCGAGCAGCTGCTGAGCCTCGCGGAGCGCGTCGAGGTCGCGATCATCTCGGGTGGCCAGCTGCAGCAGTTCCGCTCGCAGGTCGTCGAGCGCCTGCCCGAAGCGGATGCCGGCCTGCTGGCGCACATCCACCTGATGCCCACGTGCGGCACGCAGTACTACCGCCTCACCGCGGACGGCATCGAGACGGTCTACGCCCTCTCCCTCACCGACGACGAGAAGTCGCGCGCCCTCGCTGCGGTCGAGGAGGAGGCCAGGCGCCTCGGCCTCTGGGAGAGTGAGACGTGGGGCCCCATCCTCGAGGACCGCGGCTCCCAGATCACGTTCTCGGCCCTCGGCCAGTCGGCGCCCCTCGATGCCAAGACCGCGTGGGATCCGACGGGCGAGAAGAAGAACGCACTGCGCGACGCGGTGGCCGCCCGCATCCCGGACCTCGAGGTCCGCTCCGGCGGGTCCACCTCGGTCGACATCACGCACCGGGGCATCGACAAGGCCTACGGCATGCGCAAGCTGGCCGAGCAGACCGGCATCCCCCTCGACGACATGCTGTTCGTGGGCGACCGCCTCGACGAGCACGGCAACGACTACCCCGTCCTCGCGATGGGCGTGACCTGCCACGCCGTCGAGGGCTGGGAGGACACTGCCGCCTACCTCGACGAGCTGATCCCGACCCTGCCGGCCCGCTGAGCCGCCTCAGCGCAGCCTGCCGCCCGACTCGCGCAGGTAGCACCGGGCGCACATCGACTCGTACGTGACGCGGTCGGGTGAGAGCTCGTCGATCGCGACCTGGTCACCGTCGAAGACGAACCGCCCGCCCACGAGGCGCGCGTTGAACAGCGCCTTGCTGCCGCAGCGGCAGATGGTCTTCAGCTCTTCCAGGCTGTGGGCGAGTTCCATGAGTCGCGCCGAGCCCGGGAATGCCCGCGTCTGGAAGTCGGTGCGGATGCCGTAGGCGAGGACGGGGATGCCGTCGTTCACCGCGATCCGCAGCAGGTCGTCGATCTGATCGGGCACGAGGAACTGGGCCTCGTCGATCAGCAGGCACGCGACGTCGGTGCGCGTGTCGGGGACGAGCGCCGCCTCGGCCTCGAGCTGCACCCGCCGGCGATGCTCCGCGAACAGCGCGCGGGCGTCGTCGTCCGGCCCGATGAGGAAGTCGACCTTGCGCTCGACGCCCAGCCGGCTGGAGATCTGGTCAGCGCCCTTGGTGTCGATCTCGGGCTTGGCCAGCAGCACGTGCTGCCCGCGCTCCTCGTAGTTGAAGGCGGCCTGCAGCAGCGCCGTCGACTTGCCCGAGTTCATCGCGCCGTAGCGGAAGTAGAGCTTCGCCACGGATGCGTCTCAGGCGTTGATCTTGAGGGCAGCCGCGGTCGTCCGCAGGATCTCGCGCGCCGTCTCCGGTGCGTCGTTGAGCGTCCGACCGTACGTGGGGATGAGCTCCTTGAGGGTCGGCTCCCACGCCGGCAGGCGGTCGGCGAAGCAGGTCTTCAGCAGACCCAGCATGATCGACGCGGCCGTGGAGGCGCCCGGCGAAGCGCCCAGCAGTCCTGCGATGGAGCCGTCGGCGGAGCTGACGACCTCGGTGCCGAACTGCAGCACGCCGCCCTTCTTCGGGTCCTTCTTCATGACCTGCGCGCGCTGACCGGCCTGCAGGAGCTGCCAGTCCTCATCGCGAGCGCTGGGCATGAAGTCGCGGAGCGAGTCGACCTTCTTCGCGTGACCCTTGAGGAGCTCGCTGACGAGGTACTTGATGAGACCGGGGTTGTCGATCGCGACCTTGAGCATCGGGAGGATGTTGCCGGGGCGCACCTGGGCGATGATGTCGGTCATCCGCCCGTTCTTGAGGAACTTCGGGCTGAAGGTCGCGAACGGGCCGAACAGCAGCGACGCCTCGCCGTCGACGACGCGGGTGTCGAGGTGCGGCACCGACATGGGCGGGGCACCCACCGATGCCTGCGAGTACACCTTCGCCTTGTGCTGCGCGACGAGCTCGGGTTTCGAGGTCTTCAGCCACTGGCCGCCGATCGGGAAGACCCCGTAGCCCGAGATCTCGGGGATGCCGGAGCGCTGCAGGAGCTTGATGGCCCAGCCGCCGGCGCCCACGAAGACGAACCGCGCCCGCACCTTGCCGGGAGTGCGCCCGACGGTGCGGCGGTAGGTGACCTCCCACGTGCCGTCCTTCTGACGCTTCAGGTCGCGCACCTCGCGGTTGGTCTCGACGTCGACGCCCTGCGCGGCGAGATGCTCGAACAGCTGACGGGTGAGGGAACCGAAGTCGACGTCGGTGCCCGCCGGGACACGCGTGGCCGCGAAGGGCTCACCCTTGCGGCGCTGCTGCATGAGCAGCGGGGCCCACTGGTTGATGACGCGGGAGTCCTCGGAGTACTCGATGCCGGCGAACAGCGGCTGTTTCTTGAGCACCTCGTAGCGCTTCTTGAGGAACGCGACATCCTTCTCGCCGCGGACGAAGGTCATGTGCGGCGTCGCGTTGATGAACGTCGACGGCTCGTCGAGCACACCGCGCTCGACGAGGGCGCTCCACAGCTGCCGGGACTGCTGGAACTGCTCGTTGATCCCGATCGCCTTCGCCGGGTCGATCGTGCCGTCGGGTCCTTCGGGCGTGTAGTTCAGCTCGCAGAGGGCCGCGTGGCCCGTACCCGCGTTGTTCCACGCGTTGGAGGACTCCTGCGCGACCTCGGAGAGACGCTCGAACACGCCGATCTTCCAGTCCGGCTCGAGCTGCTGCAGCAGGGTGCCGAGCGTGGCGCTCATGATGCCGCCGCCGATCAGCAGGGCGTCGTACACCTCCGTCGGACTCACTGCTGCGGGGCTGCTCGCGGCGGCGTCCTCAACGGCGTGATCGTCTGCTCCGGGATTGTCAGTCACGGTCATCCAGTCTACGTTGCCCGACCACCGGCGATCTCCGTCGGGGCGCCCCCGGCGGTGCAGGAAACACGCTTCTTTCCCCAGGTGAAACACGGATGCCGGGTGCCGCCGCGCGGGGACGGGGGCACCCGGCATCCGCCCTCAGACGCGGGCGGTCAGGTTCGCGGCGACGAGCTCGGCGATCTGGACCGCATTCAGAGCGGCCCCCTTGCGGAGGTTGTCGTTGCTGATGAACAGGAGGAGGCCCTTACCCTCGGGCGCGGACTGGTCGGCCCGGATGCGGCCGACGAGGCTCGGGTCGGCGCCGGCGGCGGCGAGGGGGGTCGGCACGTCGGCGAGGGCGACCCCCGCGGCGTCGGCGAGGACCTCTCGCGCACGGGCGGGCGTGATGTCGCGCGCGAACTCGGCGTGGATCGACAGCGAGTGGCCCGTGAAGACGGGGACGCGGACGCAGGTCCCGGCGACGCGGAGGTCGGGAAGCTCGAGGATCTTGCGGCTCTCGTTGCGGAGCTTCTTCTCCTCGTCGGTCTCGCCCTCGCCGTCGTCGACGAGGTTGCCGGCGAAGGGGATGACGTTGAACGCGATGGGGGCGACGTACTTCTGCGGCGCCGGGAACTCGACGGCGGCGCCGTCGTGGACGAGACCGATCGCGCCGCCCTGGCCGACCACCGACTCCACCTGGCCGAGCAGTTCCTCGGCCCCCGCCAGACCCGAGCCCGACACCGCCTGGTAGGTGCTGACGGTCAGGCGGACGAGCCCGGCTTCGACGTGCAGGGGCTTGAGCACGGGCATGGCGGCCATGGTCGTGCAGTTCGGGTTGGCGATGATGCCTTTGGGCAGATCCTCGATCGCGTGCGGGTTGACCTCGCTGACGACGAGCGGGACCTCGGGGTCCATCCGCCAGGCGCTCGAGTTGTCGATGACGACGGCGCCCGCCTCGGCGAACCGCGGCGCGTGGGCGCGCGAGCCCGTCGCGCCGGCCGAGAACAGCGCGATCTGGATGCCGGCGGGGTCGGCCGTCGTGACGTCCTCGACGACGATCTCGCGGCCGTCGACCTCGATCGTCGAGCCGGCCGAGCGGGCCGTCGCGAACAGGCGGAGCTCACGGATCGGGAACGCGCGCTCGACGAGGATGTCGCGCATCACCGTCCCGACCTGGCCGGTGGCGCCGACGACGGCGACGGAGAATCCCGAATCGGAGAAGACGGTCATGGTGCGGTTCCTCGGGGGTGCGGCGCCGCGCGACGAGGCGTCGCGACAGGGCGCAGGAGAGCGGGTTCCGGCGATTCTACCGGCGCCGCGGGTGCCGTGATACGCATGTGTCGCCCGGGCGTCACACCCAGGCGCGCAGCTTGCCGGGGTGGCGCATCATCCAGACGTCCGTGATCCGCTGGCCGTCGGTCGCGAACGTCACGACCGCGGCGACGGCGCCGCCCAGGCGTATCACGAAACCGAGGCCGTCGCCGGTGACCGCCGGCTCGTACACCGCCGCGGGCTGCTTCTGAGCCAGCCCGAGCAGGAACCGCGCGACGTGGTCGGCACCGCGCACCGGCCGCCTGGCCGCGGAGACGACCCCGCCGCCGTCCGAGACGAGGACGACGTCGGGCGCGAGCACGCGGACGAGGGCGTCGAGCCGCCCCGTCGCACTCGCGGCGGCGAACGCGGCCACGACCTCGTCGTGCCGGCTGCGCGGGACGGTGGCCCCCGGGCGGCGGCCGACGTGACGACGAGCGGATGCCGCCAGCTGTCGGCACGCGGCGGGCGAACGCCCCAGCACCTCGGCGATTTCCCCGAACCGCACCGTGAACACCTCGTGCAGCACGAACGCCACGCGCTCGGCCGGGGTGAGGGTCTCGAGGACGAGCAGGAGCGCCGTCGAGACGCTCTCCGCTCCGGCGGCGGCATCGGCGGGGTCGCCGCCGGCGGACTCGGCGGGGACCGGCTCGGGGAGCCACTCCCCCACGTAGATCTCATGGCGCGCCCGCGCCGAGCCGAGCACGTCGAGGCAGATCCGACCCGTCACCCGCATGAGCCAGCCCGCGGGGTTCGCGATCTCCGCCCGCTCGGTGTCGTTAAGGCGCACCCAGCGGACGTACGCCTCCTGCACGGCGTCCTCGGCCTCGGCGAGCGTCCCGAGCATGCGATGGGCCGCGGCGACGAGGATGCGGCGGTGCGCGTCGGCCTCGCCGGCCGCGGCATCCGGTCGCGTCGCGGCATCCGTCATCGCGATCTCCGTCCCCGGCCTCACATTCACGGAGGCTGCGTCGTCACCACAGTGACACACCTTCGGAAGGGGAGAGATGAAGATCGCAGTGGCAGGCGGAACGGGCACCGTCGGACGACTCGTGGTGGAGCGGGTGCGCGCAGCGGGGCACGAGCCCGTCGTCCTCTCGCGGGCGGCGGGGGTCGATCTGCGCGACCGCGCGGCGACCGATCGCGCGCTGGTGGGCGTCGGGGCCCTGATCGACGCGGCCAGCGTCGGGACCACCCGGGCGGCGACGTCGACGGAGTTCTTCCGCGCCGCCTCCGGGACGCTCCTCGCGGCGGCCCGGGCGGCTGGTGTGGCGCACGCGGTGCTGCTGTCGATCGTCGGGATCGACCGCAACCCGAACGGCTACTACGCCGGCAAGGTCGTGCAGGAGGAGCTGTTCGAACACGGCACGGTGCCCTGGACGATCCTGCGGGCGACGCAGTTCCACGAGTTCGCCG
Source organism: Microbacterium sp. CnD16-F (assembly GCF_024124465.1). Classification (NCBI taxonomy): domain Bacteria; kingdom Bacillati; phylum Actinomycetota; class Actinomycetes; order Micrococcales; family Microbacteriaceae; genus Microbacterium; species Microbacterium sp. CnD16-F. Next base: position 4,367 of record NZ_JAMXSA010000054.1, on the reverse strand, counting down.
GGCAGGTGGCGTCGCAGGCACGACTGGGGCCGCTGCAGCTGGCTCCGCGCGCCCGCGTGCAGCCGGTCGCGGCCGCCGAGGTCGCGGCGCGACTGGTCGCCCTCGCCGTCTCGGGACCGCAGGGACGTGCGGCGGACCTCGCGGGGCCCCGCGAGGAACGCCTCGAGCGCATGATCCGGGCGTGGGTGCGTCGGGACGGCTCGCGGACCCCCGTCATCCCCGTCGGCATCCCGGGGGCGCAGATGCGCGGCATGCGCGCCGGGCTGAACCTGCCGGCCGCGGGGGCGAGGCTCGCCGGGCCGACCTTCGACGACTGGCTCGCCGCGCAGGGATGAAGCCCGGCGGGGTCGTCGTCAGCGGCCGGTGCCGGCGTGGACGACGGCCTCGGTGTCGCCGTCGAGACCGTACGCGGTGTGCACGACACGCGCCGCCTCGGCGAGGTCGTCACCGCGGACGACGACCGAGATGCGGATCTCGGAGGTCGAGATCATCTCGATGTTGACGCCCGTCGTCGACAGCGCCTCGAACAGGGTCGCCGAGACGCCCGAGTGGGTGCGCATGCCGGCGCCGACGACCGACAGCTTGCCGATCTGGTCGTCGTGGACGAGCTTGTCGAAGCCGACCGAGCCCTGCTCGACCGACAGGGCGCGCAGAGCCGTCGACGCCTCTGCCTTGGGCAGGGTGAACGAGATGTCGGTGCGCCCGGTGGCGGCGGCCGACACGTTCTGGACGATCATGTCGACGTTCGCGCCGGACTTCGCGACGATCTTGAAGATCTCGGCGGCCTTGCCGGGGACGTCGGGCACGCCGACGACGGTGATCTTGGCCTGGCTGAGGTCGGTGGCGACACCGGTGACGATGGGCTCTTCCATCTCTTCTCCCTCTTCGTGGTCGGGGGCGGTCATCCCCGGACCGAGAACGTACGTGCCGACACCCGAGCTGAAGGTCGAGCGGGCGTGGATCATGACGCCGTGACGGCGGGCGAACTCGACGGCGCGGATGTAGAGCACCTTCGCGCCGTTGGCGGCGAGCTCGAGCATCTCCTCGGATTGGACCGTCGCAAGCTTGCGGGCCTTCGGCACGACGCGCGGGTCGGCGGTGAAGATGCCGTCGACGTCGCTGTAGATCTCGCAGACGTCGGCGTTCAGGGCGGCGGCCAGCGCGACGGCGGTGGTGTCGGAGCCGCCGCGGCCGAGCGTCGTGATGTCGCGGGTGTCGCGGCTGAACCCCTGGAAGCCGGCGACGATGACGATCGCGCCCTCGTCGAGCGCCTCACGGACCCGGACGGGGGTGACGTCGACGATGCGGGCGGCGCCGTGCGAGCTGTCGGTGATCATGCCGGCCTGGCTGCCCGTGAACGAGCGCGCCTCGAAGCCCATGGAGTTGATCGCCATCGCGAGCAGCGCCATCGAGATGCGCTCACCGCTGGAGAGCAGCATGTCGAGCTCGCGCGGAGCGGGCAGCGGTGAGACCTGCGAGGCGAGGTCGAGCAGCTCGTCGGTCGTGTCACCCATCGCGCTCACGGCGACGACGACGTCGTGACCGGCGCGGCGGGCGTCGACGATGCGCTTCGCGACGCGACGGATGCTCTCGGCGTCGGCGACGGACGAACCGCCGTACTTCTGGACGATCAGGGCCATGGTCGGATACTCCCGGGTGGATGCCGGCGCAGCCGGCGGGCGGAGACTCACGCCCGCCGTCCATCCTACGGAGCGGCCCGTACCGCGACAGCCATGTGACGCGGGCGGACCGCCGGGAGGGCTCATTTAGGCTGGATCCCATGGGACGACGCCAGCTCTTCACGTCGCTGCAGGCCCTCGTCCGCACTCCCGAGAGCTCGGCTCCGCACACCGAGATGCTGCCCGTCATCGACGACGCGTTCGCGGTCGGGGTGCTCGATCTGGCCATCCGTATCGGCGAGTCCATGCTCGCCTCGGGCGCCCCCGCGAGCGAGGTGACGCTCACGATCGTCCGGGTCGCCGGGGTGTACGGCCTCGACCCCGTGCACGTCGACGTCAGCTACAACTCGATCACCGTCGCGCATCACCGCAGCGGCGCCGACCGTCCGATCACGCTCATGCGCGTCGTGCGGAGCCAGGCCCCCGACCACGCCCGTTTGCAGCGGCTGCAGGCCCTCGTCGCGGCGATCCGGAACGGGATGCCGCTGGAGTCCGCGCGCGCCGAGTTCCGGATCGTGCGCCGCACCCCCTTCGCCTATCACCCGCCGGTCATCGTCGGGGCGCAGGCGCTGCTCGCCGTCGGCGTCGCCCTCATGTTCGGCGCGAACTGGCTGGTCATCCTGCTCTCCTTCATCGCGGCGGCGGGGGCGGCGATCACGCAGTTCCTCCTCGGCCGCGCGCACGTCCCGTTCTTCTTCAGCCAGGTCGCCGGCGCCTTCGTCCTGACCCTCATCGCCGCCGTCGCCCCGCGCCTCGAGGCGACGGGATGGATGGCGGCGCAGGACATCCGACCGTCGGTCATCGTCGCCTCCGGCATCGTGCTCATGCTCGCGGGGCTCACCGTCGTGGGCGCCGCGCAGGACGCGATCGACGGCTTCGCGCTCACGGCGACCGGCCGCATCCTCGAACTCACGACCCAGACCCTGGGTGTCGTCCTGGGCATCCTCGCGGGACTCGAGACGGCGCGCGTCGTCGGGGCGGGGATGGACGCCCCGAACGACCCGCTGCCGTTCGGGCCGATCCCCCTGCAGTTCGCGGGCGCCGCGCTCATCGCCGTCTCGGTCACGATCTACAACGGCGCCGGGCTCCGGGTCGTCGCGGTCAGCGTGGCCCTGAGCGTCGTCGCCTGGGCGGGCTACACCGCGGCATCCGCCCTCGGCTTCGAAACCGCGGCCGCCAGCGGTGTGGGCGCGTTCGTGGGAAGCCTCATCGGCATCCTCGCCGCCTACAAGCTGCACGTGCCGTCGGTGGCGATCACGACGGCGGCGATCCTGCCGATGGTGCCCGGCGCGGCCGTGTTCCGCGGCCTCCTCGGCGTCGTCGAGTCCGGGCAGAGCACCGTGACGCTGCTCATGGGCTTCACGACCCTCGCCTCGGCGGCGACCGTCGGGATCGCGCTGGCCGTCGGCGCGTCGCTCGGCATCTACGTCGGTCAGCCGCTGCGCGCGACGCTCGGCACCGTCATCCGCGCCCGCGCGCGCGAGCGGTCCTGAGCTCTCCCCTAGGCTCTCCGCATGAGCTCTGCGAGTGACGCGATCTGGAACCGGGCCGTCGATTTCGACGCCGCCGCGACGCTGGCGGGCGACCTCGCCGCCCGACGGGTCCTCACCTTCCACGGAATGGTCCAGAACGGCGGATTCTGGTACGCGATCGAGGTGCACTCGACCGATGACGAGTTCCCCCTGAACGCGATCGCCGACGGCTACCGCACCCTCGGACTCGAAGCGACCGCCGAGTCCGTGGACCGAGCAGCGTCCGAGTACGACGAGACGGCGGGGATCGGCGACGAAGAGGCGTGGGGCGAGGCCGAGGAGCGTGTGAACGGCGAGTACCGCATCGAGGACGAGGACATCCTCGCGGCCATCGAGCGCACGCTCGCCCAGGAGCCGGAGCTGTTCGCGCCCACCGACTGACTAGACCGCGCGGCGGCCTTCGAAGGCACGCCCGAGGGTGACCTCGTCGGCGTACTCGAGGTCTCCGCCGACCGGGAGTCCCGACGCGAGCCGGGTCACCCGGATCTCGAGGGTGTGGAGCAGGCGGCTCAGGTAGGTCGCGGTCGCCTCGCCCTCGAGGTTCGGGTTGGTCGCGAGGATCACCTCGGTGACGGTGCCGTCGGCGAGGCGCTGCATGAGCTGCGCGATGCGGAGGTCGTCGGGACCGATACCCGCCATGGGGCTGATCGAGCCGCCGAGCACGTGGTACAGCCCCCGGAACTCGCGGGTGCGCTCGATCGCCGAGACGTCCTTCGCGTCTTCGACGACGCAGATGAAGGTGCGGTCGCGACGGGGGTCACGGCAGATGGAGCACTGCGTCTGCTCCGACACGTTGCCGCAGATCTCGCAGAACCGCACCCGCTCACGCAGCTCGGACAGCAGCTGCGCGAGCCGGGAGACGTCGAAGGACGGCGTCTGCAGGATGTGGAAGGCGATGCGCTGCGCCGACTTCGGGCCGATGCCGGGAAGGCGGCCGAACTCGTCGATCAGGTCTTGGACGATGCCGTCGTACATGGGTCAGTTGAACCTCGTCGGCGGCGTGTACGGCTCCTCGCGGATGAACCGGGCGCCGAGCAGTTGTCGGACCGCCGCCTCGCCGACCCGCTCGATGCCGCCCGGGCGCGGCGCCCGCGTCGGCTCGGCGGCGAGCCGCGTGGGCGGCGGGGTGTGGACCGGGACGGGCGCGTCGGCATCC